>NZ_JAIUKC010000131.1:0-33410 GCF_020177435.1 Saccharopolyspora sp. 7B
CGGCGGGGGCTCGGCAGGCAGGTCGGGGGGCTCGTCCGGGAGCGCGGCCAGCCGGTCGGCGAGCTCCTCGGCACGCCGGTGGTCGCCGGCCTTCCGGTACAGCCGCGCGCAGCGCTCGTAGTGCTGCCGCGCCCCCTCGGCGTCGCCCACGGCGAGCCGCAGATCCGCGAGGTGGTGCACCGCGATCGCCGCGCGGTGCGGGAACCCGTGGCGCTCGGCCGAGTCCCGAGCGGCCCGGTGGCAGTCCGCGGCGCCGTCGACCTCGCCCCGGCGCGCCAGCACCACGCCCAGCGCGTTCCACGCGATCTCCGCCTGCTCCGCGAGCCCGTGCCGGTCGGCGAGCGCCCGCGCCGCCTCGTACCGGCGCGCCGCCTCGTCGAGGTCACCGCGCAGCAGCGCGACCCGGCCCAGCCCGCCCAGTGCGGCGCACCGCCCGGGCGCGTCCTCGTCGCGCCGGTGCCGGTCCAGCAGCCGCCGGTACTCGGCGGCCGCCACCTCGTGCTCGCCGGTCTCCGCCGCCAGCCGCGCGTACGTCGCCATGGTCCGGGAGAACGTGGCCAGGAAGCGGGGCGCGGCGTAGCGCGCGCGGGTCAGCTCGATCGCCTGCCGCACGTACCCGGCGGCCTCGCCGGGCCGCCCGCCGGCGAGGTGCGCCTCGCACAGCGCCAGCAGCGCGCGCAGCTCGGCGTCCTGATCGCCCAGCACCCGGGACGCGAGCAGCAGCGGTTCGGCCGCCCGCCGCGCCTCGTGCACCCGGCCGGTCCGCTCGCAGCGGACGAGCAGCGCCTCCGCGACGCGCACCGCCGCCGCGCACAGCCGTTCCGCGTCCGCTCCGGCGGTGCCGCGCGCCACCGCGTCGGTCAGGCCCGCCAGCAGCGCGTCGTGCTCGTCGTGCAGCGTGCGCAACCCCGCGCCGACCTGCTCGGAGGTGGCGTCCGCACCCGGCCGCAGCGGTGCCACCGCCGCGTCCGCGACGTCCGCGCAGTGCTCGGCGAACCGCAGCGCCAGCGACCGCCGCAGCCGCGCGGGCAGCGCCGCGAAGGACTCCGCCGCGCACTCGCCGGTGAGGTCGTGGAACGCGCCGCCGTCCGCGCGCGGTTCCAGCAGGTGCGCCGCGCACAACCGGTCCAGCAGCAGCCGCGCGAACCGCGGGTCGGACTCGTCGAGCAGCACCGCCGCGCGGGCCGCGGTGAACTCGACGCCCGGCAGCAGGCCCAGCCGCTCGAACAGCGCGGCGGCGGACCGGTCCACCCGGTTCGGCGACTCCCGCAGCGCCGCCGTGGACAGCGCCACCGCAGACCGCACCTTCTCCAGCACCGACAGCCGGTGCGGCGAGCCCAGGTCCGCGGCCACCACCCGGGGTTCCCGGCGCGGATCGCCGCGCAGCAGCTCGCCGACCACGCGCAGCGCCAGCGGCAGGTGCCCGCAGCGCTCCGCCACCAGCAGCAGGTCCTCCCGCAGCCGCGCGCGCGGGTCCGCCGGGTCGCCCCGAGCGATCTCCCGCCGCAGCAGCTCCACCGCCGACCCGGCGGGCAGCGCGCCGAGCCGGACCGGCTCCGCGTCCACGTCGAGCTCGTCGCGGGAGGTGATCAGCACCCCGTGCACCGGGTCGGACGGCAGCAGCGCGGCCACGTCCCAGTGCGGACCCACGTCGTCCAGCACCAACAGCAGCGGCAGCCCGGCCGCGGCGAATTCGGCGAAGCGCCGGTGCAGCAGCCCGACGCCGACCGCGTGCGCGGCGGGCACCTCCAGCAGCGCCAGCAGTTCCGCGATCGCCTCCCGCAGCCCGAACTCCCCGCGGTCCCGGTAGCCGCGGCAGGGCAGCAGCACGACCCCGCCGGGGTGCTCCCCGCGCAACCGGTCCGCCGCCGCGATCGCCAGCGCGCTCTTGCCGCAGCCGCCCATGCCGGTCAGCAGCCGCACCGGGTTCTCCGCGCCGAGCACGGCGTCCAGCTCCGCCTCGCGGCCGACCAGCCGGGCCGGTGCGCGCGGCAGCGTCGAGGCCAGCGGGCGCGGCGGCGGCACGGGAGCGGCGAAGTGCACGTCGCCGTTGATCTGCCCGGCCTGCACGACCAGGCCGTCGTTGCGGTGCACCGCGTTGCTGGTGCGGATCTCCTGCGCCGCGGTGCGCCGGGCCCACTGCCCGGCGGAACCGTCGTGGGCGCGGTCTCCGGTCATCCTCCACGTATAGCGCAGGAGATCACCTCGGACACCGCGTTCGCGCGGATCGATCAGCCCTGGACGGCCTTGAGCACCGCGCCGGTGTCGGTGAGGTCGGACAGCACCACGTGCGCGCCCGCGTCCCGCAGCTCCTGCTCGTCGCTGCGCCCGGTGGCCACGCCGACCGCCACCGCCCCGTGGTGCAGCGCGCCCGCCACGTCGCGCGGGGTGTCGCCGACGACGACCACGGTCTCCGGGGCGAACTCGGCACCGTGCTTGGCGGTGGCCTTGCCGACCGCGGCGCTGATCAGGTCGTGCCGGTGCGGGGAGTCGGCGCCGAACCCGCCGATGTCGAAGTCCACGTGCCGGTGCAGGCCGAACGCGTCGAGCTTGTGGAACGCGACCTCCGGCAGGTTGCCGGTGACGAGGCTCTGCACCACGCCGGGCACCTCGGCGAGCGCCGCCAGCGCCTCCGCCGCCCCCGGCATCGCGCTGCCGCGCAACGACAGCGAGTCCAGATCGGCCAGCACCACGTCGGTGAGGGTGCGGAACATGGCGTGCACGGTGTCGGTGGCGGCGTCGATGCCGTGCGCGGCGAGCACTTCGCCGGTGATCGCCAGCTCGGTCTTGCCCGCCATGTCCGGCACGTGCCGCAGGGACGTCCCGGTGACCTCGGCGAGAGTGCGCCGGTACCAGTCGACGCCGATGCCGCGCGCGTCGATCAGGGTGAGGTCCACGTCCCACAGCACGAGTCGGGAGGTCATCGCCCCATCCTGGCACGACACCTCGCGACCATGATCAAGATGTGAGCCATCTCCGCGCCCGGCCCGGTTTCACCCGAAGAGGTGGAATCAGCCTTCGACGAAGCTCAACCGGACCCGCCGCACCGGGTTGTCCACGTTGGTGTCCACCAGGCAGACCGACTGCCAGGTGCCCAGCGCCATCCGCCCGTCCAGCACCGGCACCGTCGCGTAGGGCGGTACCAGCGCGGGTAGCACGTGATCGCGCCCGTGCCCGGGCGAACCGTGCCGATGCCGCCACCGCCGGTCCGCGGGCAGCAGCTCCCGCAGCTGGGCCAGCAGGTCGTCGTCGCTTCCCGCACCCGTCTCGATCACCGCGAGGCCCGCCGTCGCGTGCGGCACCCACACGTTCAGCAGGCCGTCCCCGGCCCCCGCCGACCGCAGGAACCGGTCGCACTCGGCACCCAGGTCGTAGACCACCTCGACGGAACCGGTCCGGATCTCCACTTCCTCACTGCGCATACCGCCACGGTAGAACGGAGCGCCGCGCGGCCCGTCCTGCCGCTCCGGTTGCGGTGGGCCGCGCTTCCCCGGCCGCGCGTGGTCGGCGGTCCCGCCGGGCCGCGCATCCGGTGCTGGCGCACCGGCCACCGCATCGACGAGGATCGGAACATGCGCACCGCCTTCGGCCTCCGGTTCGACGTCCCCGACGGATACCTGAACACCGCGAGCATCGGCGTGCCGTCCACCGGCACCGTCGAGGCCGTCACCGCCGCGGTCGCCACCTGGGGCGCGGGCGGGGCCCGGCCCACCGACTTCGACGCCGACACCGACGCGGGACGAGAACTGTTCGGCCGGCTCGTCGGCGTGCCCGCCGACCGCGTCGCCGTCGGCGCCACCGTCTCCCAGCTGGTCGGGATCATCGCCGCCGACCTGCCGGACGGAGCCCGCGTGCTGGTCGCCGAGAACGAGTTCACCAGCGTCACCTTCCCGTTCGCCGCGCAGGCCGACCGCGGCGTGCAGGTGGAGGAGGTCCCGCTCGAAGCGATCCCGGAGAAGGCCGCCGACCACGACCTGGTGGCGGTGAGCGTCGTGCAGTCCGCCGACGGCAGGCTCGTCGACCTGGAGGCGCTGCGCGAAGCGGTGCGGGACCGGCCGACTCGGGTGCTGCTGGACACCACCCAGGCCGCGGGCTGGCTGCCGATGCGGCTCGACTGGGCCGATCACGTCGTCGGCACCGGCTACAAGTGGCTGCTCGCGCCGCGCGGGTCCTCCTGGCTCGCGCAGCACCCGGACGCTCCCGCGCCGCGGGCGAGCCACGCCAACTGGTACGCCGGGGGCGGCATGGACAGCATCTACGGGCTGCCGCTGAAGCAGGCCCCGGGCGGGCGCGGGCTCGACCTGTCGCCGGTGTGGCTGGCCCAGGTCGGCGCGGCCGCCTCGATGCGGGAGCTCGCCGCCCTCGACCTGGAGCAGGTGCGGGCGCACTGCACCGGGCTGGCCGACCGGGTGCGCGCCGAACTCGGCCTCGTTCCCGCCGGCTCGCCGATCGTGGCGGTGCCCGGCGACGACGCCGCCCGCAGGCTCGCCGACGCGGGCATCGCGTGCGCGGCCCGGGCGGGCAAGGCACGGCTGGCGTTCCACCTGTACAACACCGACACCGACGTCGACCTGGTGCTCCGCGCGTTGCGTGGCTGAGCAGCCGGAACGTCTTCGCTGCGCACGTGCTGTTCTGCGCGCGATCCGCAACCGCTACCGTTAGTGCCCGTGCCGGACCCCCAAGGTGCACCCGAAGAGATGACAGGCTCGCCGCAGAACGCGCAGCGAGCTGACACTGCGCCACTCCAGCGCGACAACTCCCTGGTGAACCACGAGCACCGCAGCGCCAGTCCCACCGACTTCAGCCCGGACACCCTGGGCGGACCCGGCGAGACGACCCGCCCCGCGTTCCAGCAGCCGCCGGCCCAGCAGCCGCACGGCGCCCAGCCGCACGCGCCGCAGCCCGGACCCGGCACGCCCGGCTACGGCCAGCCGCAGCAGCACCAGGGCCAGAACCACGCGGCGCAGACCGCGCACCAGCAGGCCTACCCGCAGCACTACCAGGGCTGGGGCGGCCAGTACGCCGCGCAGCACCCCGGCCAGCAGCAGTACCCGCAGCAGGGCTACGGCCAGCAGAACCCGGCCCAGCAGGCACCGGTGCAGCAGCAATCCCCCCAGCAGCACTCGGCCCCGCAGCAACCCGCCCAGCAGGCCCCGGCGCAGCAACCACCCGGGCAGCCGAACGGAGCGGCCCAGCAGCACGGCGACATCAACCGGCGCGCCTACCCCTCCACCAGCAGGCAGGCACCCGTCCGTCCCGAACCGGCGGCGCGCGCGGGCGGCGGCCTGCTCGCGGGCACCTCCATCACGCCCTCCGGCTGGGTGCTGCGCGGGCTCGTGCTGTTCGGCGTGGCCGTCGTCTCCGGGCTGCTCTGGCTGCTGATCAAGCCCTCCTCCGGTGACGACCAGGCGGCCGACCCGCCTGCGCCCGTCCCGCAGACGCAGAACCGGTTCAACCTGGAAGTGCGCGAAGAGGGGCGCCAGGGCTGCGCCAACGTCTCCACCGGCCAGATCAAGGCGTTCTTCGGCGAGCACGGCTGCGAGCACCTCACCCGGGCGCTCTACACCACCACGCTGCCGGACGGGCAGCGCGTGCTCACCTCCGTGGTCACCGTGCGGCTGGCCGATTCGGCGAGCGCCGCGCAGCTCAACGAGCTCGTCACCCAGGACGACACCGGCAACGTGATGGACCTGGTCTCCTCGGGCCCGGACCTGCCCGACGACTTCCCGGGGCTCACCAGCGACGTGGGCTACCACTCCGAGCAGCAGGACCGGCTCGTCGTCGTCGGTGAGTCCGGGTACTTCGGGCAGCCCGACAACTACGAGGACCAGCGGCTCACCGACGTCACCAAGGACGCCGTGCGCCTCGGCTGGCCGCAGGACAGCGGCTGAACCTCCTGCCGCGCGGACGGCGGAACCCCAGCGGTACCTCCGCCGCTGGAACCTCGGGGATCCGCGTGCGCACCGCCGGTCAGTGGCTCCCGGACCAGCGGGGCGCCGTTCAGGGCTTGCCGGGCTGGGCTTCCGCCGCCGGGTCCTGGCCGATCGTGATGCGCCAGCGGGTGGCGCGGGTGGCGGCCGTGGTCAGGGCGGTGAGCGCCAGCCGCCGCACCGCGGGGTCGACCTCGTCCGGCGCGGTGTTCTCCAGCACCGCGCGCCAGCCGATCGCGCACTCCCGCTCGGCGACGACGAGCGCGCGGATGGCCGAGCCCTCGTCGGTGACCCGGTCCGGCAGCGAGTAGGCGGGCGCGGCCGCCGGGGGAGTGGCTCCGGTGGCGCTGATCAGGCGCTGCGCTTCGTCCCGGTGCCCCTCGTGGACTCCGGTGGCCTCGGCGACGGCCGCCTGCACCTGCGAGCGGGTCACGAACGCGGTCACCAGCTCGTAGGTCCACACCGCGGCGTTCTCCGCGTCCAGCGCCGCGTTCACGGCGGTCTTGGCCTCGTCCGGCAGTTCTCCGCTCACGCCAGCACCTCCGCCAGGCTCGCGCAGCTCGCCGAGATCGATCCGGTCAGCCCCGCCCGGTAGCCGGGCAGGCTCGGGCACAGCTTCGCGGCGGCCTGCTCCGCCGCGGCCAGCGCCTGCTTCAGCGCGGCCTGCGCCTCGGGCGGCGAGGCGGGCACCTGCGCGGCGGGAGCCCGGTGCTCGCGGGGCTCGTCGGGCGGATCGAGGCGGTCGATCTCCTGCTGCAGCAGCCGCGCGTGCTCGGCGCGGATCTCCGCCACCGCGCCGGCGCCCGCCCCCAGCGAGGGGTGGCTGCGCGCGACGCCCTGCGCCAGCGCCGCATCGGACCGGGCGGCGGTCGCGAGGGCCGTCAGCGGGTCCGGCGCGTCCTCGCCGCTCGCGCACGCGGCGCTCACCGCGGCCACCGCGGGCAAGGCCGCCAGCAGCCGCAACACCGCGCGACGTCCGATACGCGCAGACCCGTTCGAGTGACGGGAGGGGAGGGGGGCTCGCACGCTGATCCATCCTGCCAGGCAGGCCCCCGGCCGCCGCGCTGGGCCGGACGGAGGCCATGCCGCGCCGTGCCTGGAACCGACCAGATAAGCTGGACGACCGCGGCCCGCGCGCCCAGCGCCGGACGTGGGTTTCGCGAGTCCGGCCGAAGGCGGCGCCGCCCGAACCGGGCGTCGCCGGACCGCCCGGCCCGATCACCTCCGAAGTGACCCGATCATCCCCGAATCTAGGAGTGCCAACGTGTCCAGCCCGCCGCGCGATGAGGCCGTCGCGCTGCTGGAGCCCGTCGTCGCCGACGCCGTGTCCCAAGCCGGTTTCGACCTCGAGGAGCTCGACGTGCAGCAGGCGGGCAGACGCCGCCTGGTGAAGGTCGTCGTGGACTCCGACGACGGGGTGGGTCTCGACGAGATCTCCGAGCTGAGCCGAGCCGTCTCGCAAGTGCTGGACGCGCACGAGCACGTGCTCGCCGGGGCGTACACCTTGGAGGTGACCTCGCCCGGCACCGACCGACCGCTGACCAGGCCCCGGCACTGGCGCCGCGCCCGGCACCGGCTGGTCAAGATCAAGCTCTCCGGCGGCGGCGACCTGACCGCGCGCGTCGGAGCCGCCGACGACGAAGGCGTGCAGGTGCTGGCCGACCAGCAGATCCGCACGCTGGCCTACCGCGACATCGAGCGCGCGGTGGTCGAGGTGGAATTCCAGCAGCCACCGGCGCAGGACCTCGTCCTGCTCAAGCGGGCGGCCGACGGCCCGGAAGGCGACGACCGGGAAGACACGGAGGAGTCGAGGTGAACGTCGACATCGCCGCGCTGCGAGCGATCGAACGCGACAAGGACATCCCGTTCGAGACGGTCCTGGAAGCGATCGAATCAGCGCTGCTGACGGCATACCGGCACACCGAGGGGCACCAGCAGCACGCCCGGGTGGAAGTGGACCGCAAGACCGGCGTGGTGCGGGTGCTCGCGCACACCCTCGACGCCGAGGGCGAGGTCGAGGAGGAGTGGGACGACACGCCCGAGGGCTTCGGGCGGATCGCGGCGACCACCGCGCGCCAGGTCATCCTGCAGCGGCTGCGCGACGCCGAGCACGAGCGCACCTTCGGCGAGTTCTCCACCAAGGAGGGCGAGATCCTCGGCGGCGTCGTGCAGCGCGACGCCAAGGCCAACTCGCGCGGCATGGTCGTCGTGCAGGTCGGGGACAGCGAGGGCGTCATCCCCGCCGCCGAGCAGGTGCCGGGCGAGCGCTACGAGCACGGCACGCGCGTCAAGTGCTACGTCGTCGGCGTCTCCCGCAGCGCCCGCGGCCCGCAGATCACCCTGTCCCGCACCCACCCCAACCTGGTGCGCAGGCTGTTCGCGCTGGAGGTCCCGGAGATCGCCGACGGCACCGTCGAGATCCCCGCGGTCGCCCGCGAGGCCGGTCACCGCTCGAAGATCGCGGTGCGCTCCGCGGTCGGCGGCGTCAACGCCAAGGGCGCCTGCATCGGCCCGATGGGCGCGCGGGTGCGCAACGTGATGAGCGAACTGGGCGGCGAGAAGATCGACATCATCGACTTCTCGGAGGACCCCGCGACGTTCGTCGGCAACGCGCTGTCCCCGGCCAAGGTGATCTCGGTGGAGGTCGTCGACGAGCGGACCAAGACCGCCCGCGTCGTCGTCCCCGACTTCCAGCTGTCGCTGGCCATCGGCAAGGAGGGGCAGAACGCCCGCCTCGCCGCCCGGCTCACCGGATGGCGGATCGACATCCGCAGCGATGCCGACCCGGCCTCGCCGACCACCTCGGCGGGCCAGGCCGTCGCGCCGCCTGCCGGTGGCGCGCCGGGCGTCGACGAACTGCCCGCGGTCGGTTCCGCGGAGTGATCTGACGGCCCGCCGACGCCCGGCACCGGGTTCGCCGCCACCTCGGTGGCGGACTCGGATACGAGCACTGGCGGCGGCGGGTTAGAATCATTGGTGGCTCGACGCGAGGGGAGCGAGAATCCGCACGACAACGTCCGGTACGCACGGCGAACGCCGTGATCAAGGGCCGGTTCGCACCTGTGTGGGATGTCGCGTCCGGACGTCGGCCGCCGAGCTGCTGCGAGTGGTGGCCGAGGACGGTTCCGCGGGTCCCGCGGTCGTCCCCGATCCTCGAAGCAGGCGACCGGGTCGAGGCGCGTGGTTGCACCCCGATCCCCGTTGCCTGCGGCTCGCCGAGCGACGTCGGGCGTTCCCCCGCGCACTTCGCGTGCCGGGGCCGCTGGACCTCTCCGCCGTGCAGGGACACCTGGGCTCCACTCCGGAATCCGGGGAGCTCGCGGCGAGCGGCTCATCACCAGACCGACGCGGGAACCGCCCGCGCGGAAGCAGTAAGGAAGCAGGTCGACCCGTCATGAATCAGCCGTGAAGCTGAAGACATGAACGCGCATCGGCGATAGGACGAGGTCGAGCGGGACTGCCGCCCGGCCTCACCAGATGAGGAGTGCAGTGGCAGGCAAGGCCCGCGTGCACGAGCTCGCTAAAGAGCTCGGTGTGACTAGCAAGGAAGTTCTCAACAAGCTCGCCGAGCAGGGCGAGTACGTCAAGTCCGCGTCGTCCACCGTGGAAGCCCCGGTGGCGCGCCGACTTCGCGACGCGTACCCCAAGGCAGGCAAGCCCGGCGGTCGCTCCGGCGGGGCGAAGCCCGCGCCGCCGCGCAAGCCCGAAGGCCAGTCCGGTGACGGCGCGCCCAAGCCCGGTCCGAAGCCCGGTCCGCGGCCGCAGGCACCCGCCCCGCAGTCCGGTGACCAGCAGGGCGGCGGCCAGCAGTCCGCTGACCAGCCGGCCCCGGTCGGCGCGCCCAAGCCCGGTCCGAAGCCGGGCCCGAAGCCCGGTCCGAAGCCGCCGGCCCCGGAGACCGCTCCGTTCGAGCAGGCTCCCGCCGCGCAGGCGTCCGCCGGTCCGGCCGAGGCCCCGGCCCCGCAGCAGGGCGGCGAGCAGCGTGCCGCCGCGCCGCGTCCCGGTGCCCCGAAGCCCGGCCCCCGGCCCGGTCCGAAGCAGGAATCCAAGCAGGGCGGCGACGCCGGTGACGGCACCGTCCCGCCGAAGCCGCAGGGCGCCAAGCCCAAGCCCGGCCCGCGCTCGCCGCGCGTCGGCAACAACCCGTTCGGCGTCGGCTCCGGCTCCCCGGCGCAGCGTCCGCCGCGTCCCGGCGGTGCCGGTGGCGGTCAGCAGCGCCAGGGCGGCGGCCAGGGCGGCCCCGGCCGCGGCGGTCCGCAGGGGCAGCGCCCCGACCGCGGTGGTCAGGGCGGCGCCGGTACGGCTCCGGCGGCCGGTTCTCCCGCCCCGCGCGGCGGCGGTGAGGGCGGCGGCAACCGTCCGAACCCGGGCATGATGCCCCCGCGTCCGAACCCCGGCATGATGCCGTCCCGCCCGGCCCGCTCCGGCGGTCCCGGTGGACCCGGCGGTGGCCGCGGTGGCGGTCGTCCCGGTGGTGCCGGTGGCGGTCGTCCCGGTGGCGGCGGTGGCCGTCCCGGTGGCGGTGGCGGCGGTTTCCGCGGCGGCCCCGGTGGTGGCGGCGGCGGTGCTCCGGCCGGTGGGCCTCCCGCCGGTGGTGGCTTCCGCGGTCGTCCGGGCGGCGGTGGCCGTCCCGGTGGTGGCGGTCGCGGTGGCGCGGCCGGTGCCTTCGGCCGTCCCGGTGGTCCGGCGCGTCGTGGCCGCAAGTCCAAGCGGCAGAAGCGCCAGGAGTACATGGACAACATGCAGGCGCCGTCGGTGGGCGGTGTCCGGCTGCCGCGCGGCAGCGGCGAGACGCTGCGCCTGCGCCGCGGTGCTTCGCTGACCGACTTCGCCGAGAAGATCAACGCCAACCCGGCTTCGCTGGTGCAGGCGATGTTCCACCTCGGTGAGATGGTCACCGCGACCCAGTCCGTCTCGGACGAGATCCTGGAGCTGCTCGGCCAGGAGATGAACTACCGGGTCGAGATGGTCAGCCCGGAGGACGAGGACCGCGAGCTGCTGGAGTCGTTCGACATCAGCTTCGGCGACCCGGACAGCAGCGAGGAGCAGCTGGCCGCCCGGCCGCCGGTGGTCACCGTCATGGGTCACGTCGACCACGGCAAGACGCGCCTGCTGGACACCATCCGGAAGGCGAACGTGCAGGCCGGCGAGGCCGGTGGCATCACCCAGCACATCGGTGCCTACCAGGTCGTGACCGAGCTGGAGGGCAACGAGCGCCCGATCACCTTCATCGACACCCCCGGTCACGAGGCGTTCACCGCCATGCGTGCTCGTGGTGCGAAGTCCACGGACATCGCCGTGCTGGTGGTCGCCGCCGACGACGGTGTCATGCCGCAGACGGTGGAAGCGATCAACCACTCGCAGGCCGCGGGCGTGCCGATCGTGGTGGCGGTCAACAAGATCGATGTCGAGGGTGCGAACCCGGACAAGATCCGCCAGCAGCTCACCGAGTACAACCTGGTGGCCGAGGAGTACGGCGGCGACACCATGTTCGTCGAGATCTCCGCCAAGCAGGGGACCAACATCGACGGTCTGCTCGAGGCGATCCTGCTGACCGCGGACGCTTCGCTCGACCTGCGGGCCAACCCCGACATGGAGGCCCAGGGCGTGGCGATCGAGGCGCACCTGGACCGCGGTCGCGGTCCGGTGGCCACGGTGCTGGTCCAGCGCGGTTCGCTGCGCGTGGGTGACTCGATCGTCGCGGGCAACGCGCACGGCCGGGTCCGCCGGATGATCAACGAGCACGACGAGGACGTCGCGGTGGCGATGCCGGCGCGTCCGGTGCAGGTCATCGGGTTCACCTCGGTGCCCGGTGCCGGTGACACGTTCCTGGTCGTCGACGAGGACCGGGTGGCGCGGCAGATCGCCGACCGCCGGGGTGCTCGCATCCGGGAGGCGCAGAACGCCGCCAAGCGCAAGCGCGTCAGCCTGGAAGACCTGGACAAGGTGCTCAAGGAGACCAACCAGCTCAACCTGATCATCAAGGGTGACAACTCCGGTACCGTCGAGGCGCTGGAAGAGTCGCTCATGAAGATCGAGGTGGGCGAGGAGGTCGAGCTCCGGGTCATCCACCGCGGCGTCGGTGGCATCAACGAGTCCGACATCAACCTGGCCACCGCGGAGAACACCATCGTCCTGGGCTTCAACGTCCGGGCCGAGGGCAAGGCGGCCGAGGTCGCCAACCGCGAGGGCGTGGAGATCCGGTACTACTCGGTGATCTACCGCGCGATCGAGGAGATCGAGCAGGCGCTCAAGGGCATGCTCAAGCCCGAGTACGAAGAGGTCGAACTCGGCAAGGCGCAGGTCCGCGAGGTCTTCAAGTCCTCGAAGGTCGGCACGATCGCCGGTTGCATGGTCACCGAGGGCATCATGCGTCGGAACGCCAAGGCCCGGCTGCTGCGCGACAGCGTGGTCGTCGCCGAGAACCTCAGCCTCAACTCGCTGAAGCGGTTCAAGGACGACGCCACCGAGGTCCGCGACGGGTTCGAGTGCGGTCTGACGCTCGGCTCCTACTCCGACATCAAGGTCGACGACATGATCGAGACCTACGAGATGCGGGAGAAGCCGCGCAACTGATCCGCTACCGCCGGGGGTCGTCCGTCGTGGGCGGCCCCCGGTGGTCGTGCTGGTGCGTGGTGATCCGAGGAGCGAGCTGATGTACGTCGGTGCGCTGGAGCTGGACGTGCTGCTCGGCGACGTCCACTCGTTGAAGCAGAAGCGCGCCGTGGTGCGGCCCGTCGTGGCCGAGCTGCGGAAGCGCTTCGACGTGGCCGCGGCGGAAGCGGGCGATCAGGACCTGCACCGCCGGGCGCTGATCGGGGTGAGCGCGGTCTCCGGCGACGCCTCGCACGTGCGCGAGGTGCTGGACGCGTGCGAACGCGCCGTCGCCGCGCGCCCCGAACTGGAACTCCTGTCGGCCCGGCAGCGGATGCTGGGGCCGGAAGACTGACGGGCCCTGGCGGGTTCTCCCCACGAGGGAACCTGCCCGGTCGCCCGCACCGCCCCGCGGCCGGCAGCCCGGGAGCCCCGCCGCGGCGGCTCGACCGCCGGTGGCGCGGACACTGTTCACGCCCGGACCACCGGGCGCAGGATCGACGGAGGAGGTGCGCCGTGGCCGATACGGCGCGCGCCCGCAGGCTCGCGAAGCGCATCGCGCAGATCGTGGCCTCGGGACTGGAGTACGAGGTCAAGGACCCGCGGCTGGCGATGGTGACGATCACCGACGCCCGCGTCACCCCGGACCTGCGGGACGCCACGGTGTACTACACCGTGTTCGGCGACGAGAGCGACTACGCGTCGACCGCCGCCGCCCTGTCCAGCGCCACCGGCGTGCTGCGGTCCCGGGTGGGGGCGCAGACGGGCGTGCGGTTCACCCCGACGCTCACGTTCGTCGCGGACACCGTGCCGGACGACGCCCGCCGGATGGACGAGCTGGTCGCGCGGGCCAAGGAGGCCGACGCGGAGGTCGCCCGGCTGGCTTCGGGAGCGGAGCACGCGGGGGAGGCGGATCCTTACCGTGCGGCACCGGAGGACACCGCGGATGACGACGAGGAAACCGCAGGTGACGAGCCGTCGACCGGCGAGGATGCCGATCTGCGGCATCGGCCACAGAGTGGTTGAACCGCCCGCGCGGATGCGGTGCGTTGAAGGCGGCACCGCGGTCGTGCGGTGCCGTTCGGCGTGGAGGTGAACCCCGTGGACGGGCATTCCGGAACCGCTGCGGAGCCGACGCCGGATGAGGTGGCGGCAGCCGCGCGGCTGCTCGCCGACGCCTCCGACGTGACGCTGCTCGCGCACGTCAACCCGGACGCCGACGCGCTGGGCAGCGCGCTGGCGCTGGGCCGGGCGTTGCGCGCCCGGGGGGCGCGGGTCCGGGTGTCGTTCGGCCACCCGGCCGAGGTGCCCGCGTCGCTGCGGATGCTCGACGCCGACGGACTGATCGTCCCCGCCGCCGAGGTGCCCGCGGCGGCACCGCTGCTGGTGGTGTGCGACGCGGGCAGCCTGCAGCGGTTGGGGGCGCTCGCCGACCGGGTCCGGACCACGATCGACGCGGGCGGCTCGGTGCTCGTCGTCGACCACCACGTGGCGAACCCGCGGTTCGGCACGCACCACGTGATCGACGAGACGGCCGTGGCGACGGTCGTGCTGGTGCTGAGGTTGCTCGACGAGCTCGGCGCCCCGCTGGACCTGCCGATCGCGCGCTGCCTGTACGCGGGGCTGGTCACCGACAGCGGCCGGTTCCGGCGGGCCACGGCGGCCACCCACCTGATGGCGGCGCGGCTGCTGGAGGCCGGGGTCGATCCGGATGCCCTGACCCGCTCGCTGATGGACACCCACCCGTTCGCCTGGTTGCCGATGCTGTCGGAGGTGCTGGGCCGGGCCGCGCTGGAGCCCGCGGCGGCGCAGGGGCTGGGGCTGGTGCACGCGGAGGTGCGGCTCGCGCAGTCCGGCGACGTGCGCAGCGAAGAACTCGACGGCGTGATCGACATCGTGCGCACCACGGCGGAGGCCGAGGTGTCGGTGGTGCTGAAGGAACTGGCCGCGGATCGCTGGTCGGTGTCGTTGCGCGCGGACAGCAAGGTCGACGTCGGCGCGGCCGCGAGCCTCTGCGGCGGTGGCGGTCACCGGCTGGCGGCCGGGTTCACCGCCGACGGGTCGGCCGACGACGTGCTCGACTCGGTCCGCGCGGCGCTGGAGCAAGCCCCGCTGCTCGGCTGACCGAAGGTCAGGTGCGCCGGCGGGCGCGGAACGCGGCCACGTGCACGCGGTTCGCGCAGCGCGCCGAGCAGAACCGCTTCGCCCGGTTCGTGGACGTGTCCAGGAAGTACGTGCCGCAGCCCGCGGCCTCGCACCGGCCCCACCGGTCCATCCCGTGCAGCACGACGCCTTGCGCCAGGCCCCAGGCGGCCGCGGCCGCGACCTCGGTGGCGGGTGGCGCGTCGGGCCCGGCCACGTGCACGTGCCAGCGCGAACCGTGCCCGGACAGCCGGGGGTGCGGTGGGTGCCGCGCCAGCAGGTCGTTCACGGCGTCCTGCGCCCGCGCCGCGGCTCCGGCCAGCAGCGCGTCCAGCGCGTCCCGCAGGCCGGCCGCCACCGTGCGCAGCACCGCCAGGTCCTGCTCGTGCACCCGCTCGGACCACCACGGCTCGTCGTGCAGCGCCGCGCGCAGCCGGTCCAGGTCGGTGAGGTCGGCGTTCGCGAGCCGCAGCGCCAGCTCCGCGTAGTCGGCGCTGTCCATCCGGGCTCCTCACCGCTAGCCTGCGTCAGGGTCGAAATGCGGTTTCACAGCTTACCGGGAGGATGTCGTGAGCGAGGTCGCCGAACGGGTGCCGGTGCGGACGGTGCTCGGATTGGCCGTGCCCGCGCTGGGCGTGCTGGCCGCCGAGCCGCTGTACGTGCTGGTGGACACCGCCGTCATCGGTCACCTCGGGGCGGTGCCGCTGGCCGGGCTCGCGCTCGGCGGCACCCTGTTCACCCTGGTGTCCAGCCAGCTCACGTTCCTGTCGTACGGCACCACCGCCCGCACGGCCCGGCTGCACGGCGCCGGTCGCCGCAAGGACGCCGTCGCCGAAGGCGTGCAGGCCACCTGGCTCGGCATCGCCGTCGGCGTGCTGCTGCTGGTGCTGGCGCAGCTGTTCGCGGTGCCGGTCGCCGAGCTGCTCGCCGGGGAAGGCCCCATCGCGGACGCGGCGGCGAGCTGGTTGCGGATCGCGCTGCTCGGCGCGCCGCTGGTGCTGATCACGATGGCGGGCAACGGCTGGATGCGCGGGGTGCAGGACACCCGGCGCCCGCTGTGGTTCGTGCTGGCGGGCAACGGGACCTCGGCGGTGCTGTGCCCGCTGTTCGTGTACCCGCTCGGGTGGGGGCTGGAGGGGTCGGCGGTCGCGAACCTGATCGGTCAGAGCATCGCGGCGGCGCTGTTCCTGCGCGCGCTGGTGGTGGAGCGGGCCGGGATGCGCCCCGATCCGGCGACGATGCGCGCCCAGCTGGGCATGGGGCGGGACCTGGTGCTGCGCACCCTCGCCTTCCAGGCGTGCTTCCTGTCGGCGACCTCGGTCGCCGCCCGCACCGGCGCGGACGCCGCCGCCGCGCACCAGGTGGTGTGGCAGCTGTGGTCGTTCCTGGCGCTGGTGCTGGACTCGCTGGCGATCGCCGCGCAGTCGCTGGTCGGCGCGGCCCTCGGCGGTGGTGCGGCGCAGCGCGCGAAGGGCGTGGCGCGGCAGGTCAGCTGGTACGGGCTCGGGTTCGGGGTGCTGCTCGGCCTGGTGTTCGCGGCGCTCGCCGCGGTGCTGCCGCGGGTGTTCACCAGCGATGCGGCGGTGCTCGCGCAGCTGCCGAACGCGTGGTGGTTCTTCGTGCTCCAGCAGCCCGTCGCCGGGGTGGTGTTCGCGCTGGACGGGGTGTTCCTCGGCGCGGGCGACGCGCGCTACTTGCGCACCGCGACGATGCTCAGCGCCGCCGTCGGCTACCTGCCGCTGATCTGGTTGTCGCTGGCCTTCGGCTGGGGGCTCGCCGGGATCTGGACCGGGCTGAGCCTGTTCATGGTGCTGCGGCTGATCACGCTGCTGCTGCGGGCCAGGTCGGGGAAGTGGGCGGTCGTCGGGGCCGCCCCGGCCTGAGCCGGCGTCGCCGCCTGGGCGGGGTCGCTGCGCGACGCGCGGACGCGGTCGGGGAGGATTGCCAGCCGTGTCCGAGCACTCCCGAACAGCACGCAACCGTCCCGCCGTCCCGCCCGGCCTGCTCGTGGTGGACAAGCCCTCCGGCATGACCTCGCACGACGTGGTGTCCCGCGTGCGCCGCATCATGGGCACCCGCAAGGTCGGCCACGCGGGCACCCTCGATCCGATGGCCACCGGGGTGCTGGTGCTCGGCCTGGAACGGGCCACGAAGCTGCTCGGGCACCTGGCGCTGGACACCAAGGCGTACCTGGCGACGATCCGGCTGGGCGCGGCGACCAGCACCGACGACGCCGAGGGCGAGGTGCGGTCGCGGACCGACCCGTCCGGGGTGACCGAGCAGGCCGTCCGGGACGGCATCGCCGAGCTCACCGGGGACATCCAGCAGGTGCCGAGTTCGGTGAGCGCGGTGAAGGTCAACGGCAAGCGCGCCTACGAGCTGGCCCGCGAGGGCAAGGACGTGGAACTGGCCGCGCGACCGGTCACCGTCTCCCGGTTCGACCTGCTGGCGCTGCGCGAACCGGCCGAAGCCACCGGTGAGCCGGACGAGGACCGGTTCGTCGAGCTGGACGTGCTCGTGGAGTGTTCCTCGGGCACCTACGTGCGCGCGCTGGCCCGGGACCTCGGCGCCCGGCTGGGCGTCGGCGGCCACCTCGGTGAGCTGCGCCGCACCCGCGTCGGCCCGTTCGGCCTGGCGACGGCCCGAACCCTGGAGCAGCTGGAGGCCGAGCCGGGCCTGTCGATGGACCTGGACCGCGCGATCGCCACCGCCTTCGCGCGGCACGACACCGACGCGGTCACCGTCCGGGCCCTCATGCACGGCCAGACGATCCCGGCGACCGGCGTCGCGGGCACCTGCGGCGTGTTCGGCCCGGATGGCCGGGCGGTCGCGCTGGTGCAGGACCAGGGGCGGACCGCGCGGCCGGTGCTGGTGCTGACCCCGGCGGGCTGAGCGGCCGATCGGGAGGCAACCAGTAGGCTTGCCAGCCGTGCAGCGTTGGCGCGGTTTGGAGCAGCTCCCGGGCGGTTGGGGCCGGTGCGTCGTCACCATCGGCGTCTTCGACGGGATCCACCAGGGACACCAGCAGTTGATCACGCACGCGGTGCGGGCGGCGCGCGAGCGCGGCATCCCCTGCGTGCTGATGACGTTCGACCCGCACCCGGCGGAGGTGGTGCGGCCCGGCAGCCATCCCGCGCAGCTGACCACGTTGCGGCGGCGCGCGGAGCTGGCCGAGCGGCTCGGCGTGGACGTGTTCTGCGTGCTGCCGTTCACCGCGGAGCTGTCCCGGATGCCCGCCGACGAGTTCGTGCACGAGCTGCTGGTGGACCGGTTGCACGCGGCCGTGGTCGTGGTGGGGGAGAACTTCACGTTCGGCCACCGCGCCGCCGGTGACATCGAGCTGCTGGCGCAGCTGGGAGAGCGGTTCGGCTTCGAGGTGGCGTCGGACCGGCTGCTCAGCGGCACCACCGAACGCGCCGACGGCCCGTCGGAGGCGCCGGTGACGTTCTCCTCGACCTACATCCGGTCCTGCATCGACGCCGGGGACGTGGTGGCGGCGGCGTCCGCGCTGGGTCGCTACCACCGGCTGGAGGGCATCGTGGTGCGCGGCGCCGGGCGCGGCGGCAGCGAGCTCGGCTTCCCGACCGCGAACCTGTCCAGCCCGGAGCATTCCGCGGTCCCCGCCGACGGCGTGTACGCGTGCTGGTTCACCCACCGGCGCCGCGGGTCCGCCGAGCCCGGCGAGACGCTGCCCGCCGCGGTCTCCGTCGGCAGCAACCCGACGTTCTCCGGTACGGAGCGGACGGTGGAGGCGTTCGTGCTCGACGTGGACGCCGACTTCTACGGGGAGCACGTGGCGCTGGACTTCGTGCGCAGGCTGCGCGGGATGGAGCGCTACGACTCGGTGGAGGCGCTGATCGAGCAGATGGATCAGGACGTCGTGGACACCCGTGAGATCCTCGGTGCTCGTGGCTGATCGACCCGCTGGGGGCGGGGCAATTCGCCGAACCGGTCCGGTGCGGCGCGATGGCCTGGCAGTATTCAGTACCGGTCGCCCCGGGGAACGTTCCGGTGGCGGCGATCGACGGTGGCACCGGGGGAGCTGAGGTGGCGGAACACAAGAGCGTCCAGCGCAATCTGGCGCTGCAGCGCGAGTGGTACGGCGAGCCGTTGGGCGATCGGGTTCGGCGGCTCGTGGTGGCGTTCCGGATCTCGCAGGCCCAGCTCGCCGAGGTGCTCGGCATCAGCGCACCGATGCTCAGCCAGGTGATGAGCGCCCGCCGCGCCAAGATCGGGAACCCGTCGGTGCTGGCGAGGCTCGTGATGCTGGAGCGCAAGGTGCTGGTGCCGGGCGTGGCCGCCGGCGAATCGGAGGCGATCCAGGCAGCGCTGGCGGACGTGCGCGACTCCCGGCCGTCGGTGGGCCGGGACACGCTGCCGGTGCGGGCGGCGAACGGTGAGGAGGCGGCGTGGCCGGTGCTGCGGGGTGCGGCGAAGCCGAGCGAGCTGGAGGCAGCGGCCGCGCTGATCGACGGCCGCTACCCGGAGCTGGCGGGCCTGCTACGCCGGGCCGCCAACGGCGAACCGGCCTGACCCGGCGGCCCCGGACCGGCGGGGCGGGCGGATGAGCGGGAGCGCGCCGCCGCGGTTGTTCACCGCGGTGCGGCCGCCGCCCGCCGCGGTCGAGCACCTCGCCGCCGCGCTCGGCGAGATCCCGCACGACCAGCGGTTGCGGCGGTTCCGCCGGACGGATCCCGCGCAGTGGCACCTGACGTTGTGCTTCCACGGCCCCACCGACCCGGCGCCGCTCGCGGCCGAGCTCGACCGCCGGGTGCCCGCGGCCGGCCCGGCGCCGCGACTGCGGCTGGCCGGTGCGGGCACCTTCCGCGGGGTGCTGTGGATCGGCGTCGAGACCGCCACCGACGCCGACACGCGCGGGCTGCACGAGCTGGTGCGGATCGCGGGCGGGGATCCCGGCGGGTTCCGGGCGCACCTCACCGTGGCTCGGTGGAACGCGGGCCTGCCGGACCCGGCGCGGCTGATCGGGCCGCTCAGCGGGTACGCGGGCCCCTGGTGGGCCGCCGCCGAGGTCGAGCTGGTGCGCAGCGACCCGGGGCCGGCCGGTTCGGAGCACCGCGTGCTGCACGTGGTCCCGGTGCCACGCCGGGCGGCAGGGGACCAGGGTGGACCGTTCGGCCCCTGATATCCTGACCGCGGATCCGGCTGTAGTCCGTGGCGGCCGAATCCGGTGTGCCGATACCCGGCGTGCACGCGACCAGCGTGCCCGTGACCAGCCCGCGCCAGTGGAGACACCGGCCCGGGGCGTCCGACCGGCGGAGCCGCTCCGGCGGCCGCGCGAGCTCGGGACTGGGGGCGGAGCTCGGGGAGCTCCCGGCGACCTGGACCCCAGGTCGCGTCCGGGATCGGGACGGCGATCTCCGGTGTGGACCGCCCGGGGCGCGCGACGTGGCGATGGCCGTGAGTCGTGTCCGGTGCGTTCCGCACCCGGTGCCCGTCCCGGCTCCGAGTTCGAGACCGGCGCACCAGCAGCACTTGACACGGCACGCGAAACAAGGAGAGTCAGTCGTGGCGCTGTCCACTGAGCAGAAGAAGCAGATCCTCGCCGACTACGGTCTGCACGAGTCCGACACCGGTTCGGCGGAGGCCCAGGTGGCCCTGCTGACCAACCGGATCTCGGGCCTGACCGAGCACCTCAAGCAGCACAAGCACGACCACCACTCGCGTCGTGGCCTGCTGCTGATGGTCGGTCGCCGCCGCCGGCTGCTGAACTACCTGACCAAGGTCGACATCGAGCGCTACCGCTCGCTGATCCAGCGGCTCGGTCTGCGTCGTTGACCTACGTCGGGGGAGCGTTCCACAGTGGAGCGCTCCCCCGATGCACAACCGAATGCACGAAGGCGGGCCACCAGGCTCGCGCACGCACGATCCGGGTCCACGCCCACGGCGGGTCATCATCCGCCGGTCCTCGGTAGTGGCCCCCGGGCGCATCCCGCCCGGTGGCTTCGATCGATGACCGGCCTCGTCGGAAAGATTCCCCCGCACGACCGTGGACCCCTGAAACTAGGAGTTCCACTTGACACAGGCCCACAACGTCGACGAAGGCGTCTACGAAGCGACCGCGGTGCTGGACAACGGTGCCTTCGGCACCCGCGAGGTCCGGTTCGAGACCGGTCGGCTGGCCAAGCAGGCCGCGGGCAGCGTCGTCGCCTACCTGGACGACGACACGATGCTGCTGTCGGCCACCACGGCCTCGAAGCACCCCAAGGACAACCTCGACTTCTTCCCGCTGACGGTGGACGTCGAGGAGCGGATGTACGCCGCGGGCCGCATCCCCGGCTCGTTCTTCCGCCGCGAGGGTCGTCCCTCCACCGACGCGATCCTGACCTGCCGGTTGATCGACCGGCCGCTGCGCCCGTCCTTCGTGGACGGCCTGCGCAACGAGATCCAGGTCGTGGTCACGGTGATGAGCCTGGACCCGAAGGACCCGTACGACGTGCTCGCCATCAACGGCGCGTCCGCCTCCACCCAGCTGTCCGGCCTGCCGTTCTCCGGCCCGGTCGGCGGCACCCGGATGGCGCTGATCGACGGGCAGTGGGTGGCCTTCCCCACCTACGAGCAGCTCGAGCGCGCGGTGTTCGACATGGTCGTCGCCGGTCGCATCGTCGGTGACGACGTCGCGATCATGATGGTCGAGGCCGAGGCCACCGACAAGACGATCGACCTGGTCGGCCAGGGCGCGCAGGCGCCCACCGAAGAGGTCGTCGCCGCCGGCCTGGAGGCCGCGAAGCCGTTCATCCGCACGCTGTGCCAGGCCCAGCAGGCGCTGGCCCAGGCCGCGGGCAAGGCGACCGCCGAGTACCCGCTGTTCCCCGCCTACCAGGACGACGCCTACAGCGCCGTCGAGGGCGCCGTCTCCGCCGACCTGGCGCAGGCGCTGTCCATCGCGGGCAAGCAGGAGCGCGAGAACCGGCTCGACGAGATCAAGCAGGTCGCGCTGGAGAAGGTCGGCATCGAGGAGGGGCAGCCCTTCGCCGGTCGCGAGAAGGAGGTCGGCGCGGCGTTCCGCTCGCTGACGAAGAAGCTGGTCCGTCAGCGGATCATCACCGAGAAGGTCCGCATCGACGGTCGCGGCCTCACCGACATCCGCAGCCTCTCCGCCGAGGTCGGCGTGGTGCCGCGGGCGCACGGCTCGGCCCTGTTCGAGCGCGGCGAGACCCAGATCATGGGCGTGTCCACGCTGAACATGCTGCGCCTGGAGCAGACGATCGACTCGCTCGGTCCGGAGACCAGCAAGCGGTACATGCACCACTACAACTTCCCGCCGTTCTCCACCGGTGAGACCGGTCGGGTCGGCAGCCCGAAGCGCCGCGAGATCGGCCACGGCGCGTTGGCCGAGCGGGCGCTGCTGCCGGTGCTGCCCACGCGCGAGGAGTTCCCCTACGCGCTGCGGCAGGTCTCCGAGGCGCTGGGCTCCAACGGTTCCACCTCGATGGGCTCGGTCTGCGCCTCGACGCTGTCGCTGCTCAACGCCGGTGTGCCGCTGAAGGCGCCGGTCGCGGGCATCGCGATGGGCCTGGTCTCCGACGAGGTCGACGGCAAGACGCACTACGTGGCGCTGACCGACATCCTCGGTGCCGAGGACGCGTTCGGCGACATGGACTTCAAGGTCGCGGGCACCAAGGAGTTCGTGACCGCGCTGCAGCTGGACACCAAGCTGGACGGCATCCCGTCCGAGGTGCTGGCGCAGGCGCTGGGCCAGGCCAAGGACGCCCGGTTCACCATCCTGGAGGTCATGGCCGAGGCCATCGGCACCCCGGACGAGATGAGCCCGCACGCCCCGCGCGTCACCTCCGTGTCCATCCCGGTCGACAAGATCGGCGAGGTCATCGGGCCGAAGGGCAAGATGATCAACTCGATCACCGAGGAGACCGGCGCCGAGATCACCATCGAGGACGACGGCACCATCTACGTCGGTGCCGCCGACGGCCCGTCCGCGGAGGCCGCGATCGACAAGATCAACGCCATCGCGAACCCGCAGCTGCCGAAGGTCGGCGAGCGCTTCCTGGGCACCGTGGTCAAGACCGCGGCGTTCGGCGCGTTCGTCTCGCTGCTGCCGGGCAAGGACGGCCTGGTGCACATCTCCAAGCTGGGTCAGGGCAAGCGCATCGGCAAGGTCGAGGACGTCGTCAACGTCGGCGACAAGCTGCGCGTCGAGATCGCCGACATCGACAACCGCGGCAAGATCAGCCTGATCGTCGTCGACGAGGAGGCCGACAAGGCCCCCGCCGGCGAGCAAGCCGACGTCGAGGCTCCGGCGGAAGCCCCCGCCGAGTGATCTCCTGACGCGATGAGATCGGGTCCGCCCGATCATCGGCAGCGAAGCGGCCCGCCCCGGACAGCACGTCCGGGCCGGGCCGTATCGTGTGGCAGGGCGAACGGCGACGAGACCCGGGGACGATGAAGCAGAACCAGACACGTGCGGGACATCTCCAGCGGCCCGGAACCACCCGGGTGCTGGCGACCAGCGGAGCCGAATCGGTGCGGCGCACCGTGCTGCCCGGCGGCCTGCGAGTGGTGACCGAGGAGATCCCCGGCGTCCGCTCCGCCTCCGTCGGCATCTGGGTCGGCGTCGGTTCGCGCGACGAGACCCGGCCGCAGGCGGGGGCCGCGCACTACCTGGAACACCTGCTGTTCAAGGGCACCGCCCGGCGCACCGCCGTGGACATCGCCCAGGAGATCGACGCGGTGGGCGGCGAGCTCAACGCGTTCACCTCCAAGGAGCACACCTGCTACTACGCGCACGTCCTCGACGAGGACCTGCCGCTGGCCGTGGACATGCTCTGCGACGTCGTGTTCGACGCGGTCAACGCCGCCGCCGACGTCGAAGTGGAACGCAGCGTCGTGCTCGAGGAGATCGCGATGCGCGACGACGACCCCGAAGACCTGCTGCACGAGCTGTTCGCCGAAGCGGTGCTCGGCGACCACCCGCTGGGCCGCTCGGTGCTGGGCACCGAGGAGTCCATCACCGAGATGACCCGCGGCCGGGTGCACGGCTTCTACCGCCGCAGCTACGCGCTGCCGAAGATGGTGATCGCGGTCGCCGGCAACGTGGAGCACGGCAAGGTGCTGCGGCTGCTGCGCAAGGCCGTCGGGGACCGGTTGCAGGGCGAGGACGCGCCCGCGCCGCCGCGCACCGGCCGCACCCGGCTGCCCAAGCAGCAGCCGCTGGTGCTGGAGCACGACGACACCGAACAGGCGCACCTGCTGCTGGGCTGCCGCGCGCTGCACCGGCACGACGACCGCCGGTTCGTGCTCGGCGTGCTCAACGCCGCGCTCGGCGGGGGCATGAGCTCCCGGCTGTTCCAGGAGGTGCGCGAGCAGCGCGGCCTCGCCTACTCCGTCTACTCGGCGGTGACCGCCTACGCCGACGCGGGCACCTTCTCGGTGTACGCGGGCTGCCAGCCGGACCGGCTCGGCGAGGTGACCACCGTGATCCGCGACGTGCTCGAATCGGTCGCCGCCGACGGGCTCAGCGCCGACGAGGTCGCGCGCGGGCGCGGCCAGCTGCGCGGCGGGCTGGTGCTCGGCCTGGAGGACACCGCGTCCCGGATGAGCCGCATCGGCAAGAGCGAGCTGAACTACGGGCGGCACCTCAGCGTCGAGGACACCCTGGCCCGGATCGAGGCGGTCACCGCCGAGGACGTGGCGGAACTCGCCTCGGACCTGCTGCGCCGCCCGCTGACCACGGTCGTCGTCGGGCCGTACGAGAACGTCGAGCAACTGCCGGAATCCGTTCGCCGGCCGGAGCACACCAGAAAGGCGGCACGTTCGTGACTTCCCTGGAAACCCCCGTCGCATCCCCGGTGCGGGTCGGCGTGCTCGGTGCGCGCGGCCGGATGGGCTCCGAGGCGGTGCGCGCCGTCGGCGAGGACCCCGGCACCGAACTGGTCGCCTCGATCAACCGGGAAGACCCGCTGCAGCAGCTCGTCGACTCCGGTGCGCAGGTCGCGGTGGACCTCACCCACCCCGACTCGGTGCTGGCGAACGTGCGGTTCTGCGTGGAGAACGGCATCCACGTCGTCGTCGGCACCAGCGGGCTCGGCACCGCGGAGCTGGAGAACATCGGCTCGCTGCTCGCCGAGCACCCGCAGGTGGGGGTGCTGGTGGCGCCGAACTTCGCGCTGGGCGCGGTGCTGTCGATGAAGTTCGCGGAGGTCGCCGCCCGGTTCTTCGAATCGGTGGAGATCGTCGAGCTGCACCACCCGAAGAAGGCCGACGCCCCGTCCGGGACCGCGGCGCGCACCGCCGAGGTCGTCGCGCGGGCCCGCGAGTCGGCGGAGCTGGACCCGGCACCGGACGCCACCACCAAGGAGCTCGACGGGGCGCGCGGCGCGAAGGTCGACGGCGTCCCGGTGCACTCGATCCGGATGGCCGGGCTCGTCGCCCACCAGGAGGTGCTGTTCGGCACCGAAGGGGAGACGCTGACCATCCGGCACGACTCGTACGACCGGCGCTCGTTCATGCCCGGCGTGCTGCTGGCGGTCCGCGAGGTCGGCGGGCGGGCGGGGCTGACCGTGGGCCTCGAATCCGTGCTGGGGCTGTGAATGTCCGAGGGTGAGCGGCGGCGCGGGCTCGGGCCGCGGGGCGCCGCGTTCGTGCTGGGCGCGGTGCTGCTGGTGTACCTGGTGCTGATGGGTGGCCGCGCGATCACGATGATCGTCACGGGCCGCCCGGTGTTCGTGGTGCTCGGGTTGGCGATCTTCGTGCTGCCGGTGCTGGGCGTGCTGCTGGTGGTGGACCAGCTGCGCTTCGGCGCCAGCACCGAGCGGCTCGCGCGGCTGCTGCACGACGAAGGTGCGCTGCCGGACGTCTCGCACCTGCCGCGCCGCCCGGCCGGACGCGTCGAGCGGGCGGCGGCCGACGCCTGGTTCGACGAGAAGCAGGCCGAATTGGAGCGCTCTCCCGGCGATTGGCGGTGCTGGTTCGCCGTGGCGCAGGCCTACGACCTGGCGGGCGACCGGAACCGGGGGCGCAAGGCGATGCGCCGGGCGATCGAGCTGCAGCGCGGGGAAGCGGACGCGGAACGGTAGAGCGTCCGGTCCACCCGCGGTACCTGCTTCCGGGTGATCGTCGCCCGCCGACGTTGAATTCCGCAGGTCCGAACCGCGTGGATCTCACGGTTTGGGCGCTTAGTTGACATCGCGTACAGTTGCGCCGCATGATCTAGCGCATGTCCAGGTTCGCCTCTCTGGTGGTCCGCTTGCACGTGGATTTGCAGCACCAGTCCAGCGCCCTCTGTAGTAGTCGCTGATCGGCCGCCGCGCCCGCGCGAAGAAATCGCGAATGGCGTGTTCTGCGAACGTGCCGACCCAGCAGCAGGCCCGCTGAGCAGCGGTTCCAGTCGTCGCTGGTGGTTCGTGCCCGGCCGGGGCGATAGCCCTCGGGGTTGAAGAATTCCCCCGAAAACCATTCCTCCCCAACCGCGGGCGATGCCGCCTGCCTGACTCCGGTGAATTCCGGAGACCAGGTGTGCCCTGAATCGGTTTCGGTCCGAATTCGGCAAACCGATTTTGGGGACACGTGTGTCCGAATCCACAACCACCCGTCCGAGAAGAAACGGTTGCCGAGACCTTGGTGGAACCGAGATGGAGACCGGAGAGAAGATGAGAACCCCCTCGCGCGCATGGCGGAAAGGACTGACCGGAGCGGCCGCCGCGCTGCTCGCGGTCGGCGCCGTCACGCTGCCCGTCGGTGGCACCGACGCCTACGCCGACGTGCAGGTCACCACGCAGCAGGTGCCCGGAGCCGACGGCAAGAACTACACCGTCACCAACCACGTCGTCAGCAAGACCGCCACGAAGGCCGCCGACGGCAAGCGCAAGGAATGGCTGCTGGTGTGGGCCGGTGACGAGAACATCGCCGACACCGCGGTCAAGGACGTCAAGGGCCTGCCCGGGTCGCTCGGCGACGGCCTCGGCAAGGTGCGGGACGCCCTGCCCGGACCGGACTTCCTCGCCGTCATCGACGCCACCAAGGGCTCCGAGACCTACGGCGAAGTCGTCAACACCGCCACCGTCGGCCCGCTGGTGGAGAACGAGCCGCACCACATGCAGTACGTGTGGCACAAGGGCGACACCATCTTCGCCGGTGCGCTGTTCCTCGGCGCCACCTACGCGTTCGACGTCACGAAGCTGCCGAACCTGGAGCTCAAGGGCGTCAGCCTGCCGACCCAGACCCTCGGCGGATCCGTCCCCGACGCGTACTGGACGCTGTCCGACGGCACCTCCTACGGGACCTACATGGGTGGTCCCGTCGTCCCCGGCCCGTACCGGTACGACGACGGATCCGTGCACGTCGGCAACGGGTTCGCGGGCAGCCCCGGCGAGGTCGTCCGGTTCGACCCGAACGGCAAGGTGCTGTCCCAATCGCCCGCGGCGACCCCGCAGGGCGACAACCCGAAGCTGTGCGACAACCTGCCGCAGCTCGGCAAGCCCACCTGCGCCAACCCGCACGGCATCCAAGCCCGCGAGGACCTGAACACGCTGGTCACCAGTGACTACGCGGAACCGCGCAACATCATCCTCGACCCGGTCAAGCAGCCGTCGCCGTACCTGCGCCGGCCGACCGTGCGCACCTGGGACATCTCCGACCGCAACCACCCCAAGCTGCGGGCCGTGTCCTACCTGCCGGACGGGCCGCGCGCCGACCCGGCCGACCCGCTGCACTCCGAGAGCCGCGCCGTGATGGAGACGACCGTCACCAACCTGCCCGGCCACAAGGGGGCGTTCGCCGAGACCATGCAGGGCGGTGCGGTGTTCTACACGCCGGACATCACCGCACCCGCGCCGCGCTGGACGCAGGTCTTCGACGACGGACAGGCGCTCAAGGCCATCGACCCGGCCAACAACGACGCCCGCGGCGGCAGCTCCAACGGCGGCTGGATCCAGACCAGCCCCGACGACAGGTTCCTGTACCGCGCGGTGCAGGGGCGGCAGAAGGGCGCGCTCGGCCCTGACGACCCCGGCTCCACCGGCGGTGTCTACACCCTCGACATCTCCAAGATCGTCGCGGCCGGGAACGACTTCCAGTGCACCATCGACACCGTCGAGAAGGCCGAGAACGGCGGCGGGCAGGACTGCCCGACGCTGGCCGGCGCGACACCCATCAACCCCGGTCAGCCGGGCGCGGGACCGCACTGGGGCGCCTACGACAACTTCACCGAAGGTGCCGACGGGCGGTACGAGGAGACCAAGCAGCCCAGCAGGCTCGCGGTGTCCAACTACTTCGTCGCCCGCTCCGGGCTCGACGGCGACCACAAGGTCAACATGGTCGACCTCGCGCCCGACGGGAAGGTCAGCGTCGACGAGTCCTTCAAGGACGAGGTGACCGGGGAGACCGGGATCAACTTCAACCGGGAACGCTGGCCGCACGGGCCGTTCGGCAACGCGAAACCGCACTCCGAACTGTTCGTCGTCGCCGACGAAGACCTGAAGTGACCACCCCCCCCCGGGGGGGGGCCCCCCCCCCCCCCCCCCCCCCCCCCCCCCGGGGGGGGGCCCCCC
Organism: Saccharopolyspora sp. 7B; assembly: GCF_020177435.1. Classification (NCBI taxonomy): domain Bacteria; kingdom Bacillati; phylum Actinomycetota; class Actinomycetes; order Pseudonocardiales; family Pseudonocardiaceae; genus Saccharopolyspora; species Saccharopolyspora sp. 7B. Next base: position 28,190 of record NZ_JAIUKC010000131.1, read on the forward strand.
CCCCCCCCCGCCGCCCGCGCCCCCCCCGCCGGCCCCCCCCCCCCCACCCCCCCCCCCCCGGCGGCGCCCCCCCCCCCCCAACCCCCCCCCCCCCCCCCCCCCCCCGCCCCCCCCCCCCCCCCCCCGGGCCCCCCCCTCCCGGGTTCCCGGAACCCTCCCGCACCCGTTCGGAACGAGGAACACGATGGACATGAGCGGTATGCACGCCGGCACCGGAGTGACCGGAGTGGACGCCGCGGGGCTCGTGCTGCGGGTGCTGCTGCTCGGCGGCACCGTCGTCGCCGCCGGGCTCGGGCTGCTGCGCCCCGCCGTGCGCGGCACCGGCCGCGCCACCACCTGGATCGCGTGGGCCGCCGCCGGGGTGGGCGCGGTCGCCGCGCTGCTGTCGATCCCGCTGCTCGACATCAACGTCCCCGTCGCCGTCGTGCACGCGGTGCTGCTGCTGGCGCTGCCGGTCGCGCTGCGCGCGCCCACGCCCGCCGCCTACCTCGGATTCGCGCTCACCGCGCTCGTCGTCGTGGAGAGCGCGCTCGGGCACTCGCCCGCGGAATTCCTCGTCACCACCCTCGTCACCGCCACCGCCGTCACCTGGCTCGGGCTCGCCGGGTTCGCGCTCACCCTGCCCGCCGAGCGGCGCCCCGAAGGCGGACTGCGGCTGCGGCCGCTGGCGATCGTGCTCGCCGTGGTGCTGCTCGCGGCCGCCGCGGCGCAACTCCTGCTCACCGGCATCGCCGACCGGCGGCTGCTCGGCGCGCTCGGCGCCGTGCTGCTGCTGATCACGGCGTCCGCGATCGCCGCCGGCGTCGTCGTGGTGCTGCTGCGCCGCGGCGACCCGTGGCGGACCTACCGGATCGGGGCGGTCGCCGTCGCCGCCGCCTTCGTCGCCTGGACCGTGCTGCCCGGCATCCCGGCGCCCGGGGAACTCCCGCTGCCGGGAGTGCCGCGACTCGCGCACGCCGCCGTCGGCGACCAGGACGTGCCGGTGCTCGTCACCCCGCACCGGCCCGGCAAGAACCTCGTGCACCTGCCGGAGAGCGCGGGCGACGAGTTCACCGTCGACGCGGGCGGCGGCCCGGTGCGCGCCGTCGCGCGCCCTGGCACCTCCGGCACCTGGGCCGAAGTGGACCTGCCCGCCGGGCGCGGCGAACTGGAGGTCCACGGCCCCGGTGCCACCACCGGTGACGTCGAAATCGACACCGGCAGCGGCCCCGGACTGCCTGCCGCCACCTCCGGCGACGGGCCGGAATGCGCCAGCACCGCGCTCGCCGCCCTCGTCGCCGGGCAGCGCGTCCCGCTCGACGGGTGCCCCGCCGACTCGCTGTCCGAGCAGGACGCCGCCGCGCTGCGCACCCTCGTCGGCTACGTCCAGCGCAACGGGGCGCCCGGCATCACCGTCCTCGGCGACGACTCGCCCCGATCTCGCGCCGCCGCCGACGTCGTCCGCGACGCCGCCCGGCAAGCCCGGATCCCCGTCGGCGACCGCCCGGCCCCCGACAACGCGCTCGTCCTCGTCGGCAGCTGGACCGACGCGGCCCGGCGCCTCGACACCGTCGCGGCGACCCAGCACACCGCGCCCACCTACGCCTACGGCGTGCACCTCGCGCCCTGGCTGCTGCACAGCCCCGTCACCACCGGCATCGCCAGCTCCGCGGTGCCGCTGCGCTTCGACCCCCGCGAATACCGCTCGCTGGAATACGGCATGGCGCTGTCCACGTCGTTCGGTGGCGAACCGCCGTCCGTCGCCGGATTCCACACCTGGCTCGCCGCCCGCGGGCAACGCGCGCACGACCCCGTCGTGATCTACGCCTCCGCCCAGGTCGACGCGATGCAGATGGACATGCCCGGCATGCGTGGCGGAATGCACGGTTCCGAACCCGCCGGTCAGTGGGTTCCGCATGGCACCGTGGTCGCGGTCTCCGGGCCGCTGGCCCCCTGATACCGCCACCGGCCCCCGAAACGAGGAGCAACGACATGTCCGCAGTGGACACCGCTGAAGCACCCAGAACACCGGCGCCACCCGCGCCGCAGGCACCACCCGCACGCCCCGGCGTCGTCACCATCGGCGTCCTGCTCGCCGCCGTCGTCGGCCTCGCCGTCGCCAGCGCGGCCGGCTGGAAGCTCGCCGTGCTCTACGTCGTCGGCCTCGCGCTCGGCGGCGTGCTGTTCCACTCCCGGTTCGGGTTCACCTCCGCCTGGCGGCAGCTCGTCGCCGTCGGGCAAGGGCGTGCACTGCGCGCGCACATGCTGATGCTGGCCGTCGCGTGCGTGCTGTTCGCCGTCATCCTCGGCACCGGCGCCGGGCTCTCCGGCACCCCGGAAGGGACCGTGGCGCCCGCCGGGCTGGGCGTGGTCCTCGGCTCGTTCCTGTTCGGCGTCGGCATGCAGGTCGGCGGCTCCTGCGCCTCCGGCACCCTGTTCGCCGTCGGCAGCGGGCAGACCGCGATCCTCTACACCCTCGGCGGGTTCATCGCCGGGTCCGTGCTCAGCGCCTTCCTCACCCCGTGGATCAGCGCGCTGCAGAAGACCGGGCCGACCGTGTCCTTCGCGGACACCCCGCTCGGCTACCCGGGGGCGTTGCTGATCTCGCTGCTCATCATCGGTGCGGTCGTGGGCGTCTCGCTGCTCGTCGAACGCCGCCGCACCCCGCCGCCGATCGAAGCGCCGCCCACCGCGCAGGGCCTGCTGCGCGTGCTGCGCGGCTCGTGGCCGCTGTGGGCCGGCGCGCTGCTGCTCGCCGGGCTGAACGCGCTGACCCTGTTCATCTCCGGCGGACCGTGGGGCATCACGTCCGCGTTCGGCCTGTGGGGCGCGAAGTTCCTCGGCTGGATCGGCGTCGACATCTCCGGTGCGCCGTTCTGGACGGTGCCGGAGAACGCCGCGAAGCTCGACGCGTCCGTGCTCGCCGACAAGATCTCGGTGATGGACTTCGGCATCATGATCGGCGCCCTGGTGGCCTCCGCCGCGGCCGGCGCGTTCGTGCTGCACCGCCGCATCCCGTGGCGGCTCGCCGTCGGCGCCGTGCTCGGCGGGATCCTGATGGGACTCGGGGCCCGGCTCGCCGGTGGCTGCAACATCGGCGCCTACTTCTCCGGCATCGCCTCGTTCAGCCTGCACGGCTGGCTGTGGGGCGTCGTCGCCATCATCGGGACCTACGCGGGACTGCTGCTGCGGCCGCTGTTCGGGCTGGGCAATCCGAAGCCCACCGACTCGGTCTGCTGAACCGCCCGCGCGGTGGCGAGCCGCCGTGGGGCGTCCGACTTCCCGCCGGTTCGGGCGGGATGGAGAGAAACGAGGAGAAGCACCATGTCGAAGAGCCTCGCCAGGCTGACGGCCGCGACCGTCACCAGCCTCGCCCTGCTCGGGCTCGGCGCCGGAGTCGCGCAGGCCGACCCGCCGTCGATCTGGGTGATCCCCGGCGTCGACGCGGGCGGGCTGCTGAGCCCCACCGTCGGCCTGCCCACCGCCGCGCTCAACCCCGTCGTCGGCCTGCTCGACGCCCTCAGCTGACCCACCGCCAGCTGCCCGATCGGAGAGGAACACCGCTGATGAACACCGCTGTGCGCCGCGGCCTGGCCGCCACCGCGCTCGCCGGGACCGCCCTGCTCGGTTCCGCCACCGCCGCCATCGCCGCACCGCAGGCCGCCCCCGACCCGGGCGGCGTCGTCATCGTCGACGAGCCCGACACCGGCGACCTGAACAACATCTGGACGTTCGCGCCGCTGGGCGTTCCGGTGCTGGGCCTGCTCGATTCGCTCGCCGACGTGCCCGGGAAGCTCCTGCCGCTGCCCTGATCGACATGAGCGCCGATCCGTGCTGTTCACGAGCAGCGGGCGCCGTCGCACCGGACGTGGACCGCGTGCGGCGGCGTCCGCACGCTCACAACCAGGCGATCATCGCTCCTGGTGCGACCGCCAGCGCCGCGAACCGGACGAAGCGCCCCACCAGGCCAGTCACCAGGAAGGTGCTCAGCGGCACCCGCGCCCAGCCGGCGGCCACGCAGGTCGCGAGGAACGGGGGCAGGCTCGCCACCGCGCTCAGCAGCAGCACCCCGCCCGTCCACATCGGACGGTGCTGGCAGCCGAGGCGGAACCGCTCCAGCCACGCCGCCCACCGGCCGCGGGGCTCGCCCGGCTCGCTCTTGCGCTGCAGGAACCGCGGCAGCCGGATCACGTCGCGCGCCGCGTAGAAGTACAGCAACTTGCCGCCGATCTGGCCGATCGTCACCACCAGCGCCAGCAGCCACCACGGGACTTCGGGGCTCTTCACGACCAGGCCGATCACGAAGATCTCCACGCTGATCACGGGGAGGAGTGCGGAGGCCACCGCCATGCCGAAAGCGGTCGCGATCAAGCCGATCGAGGTCAGCACAGGTCCACCCGGGCGTCGGAGTGCGGTCCGCCACAGGCTAGCAATGCGTGACGGGGTGCTGACGCCGAACTCGGCCTGCGCTGCGCAGCGGGTGGCGGCCCGCCGCATCCCGCACGGTCGGAGCAGGTGAACGGCCTACCGGCCCGGTCCGCTCGGGGATCTGCCTCGGCGGTCGAGCACGGCGGAGGCCCCGGTCTCGGCGGGCTGGCCGCTCGGTGGCGTCAGTGCAGGTCCAGGTCCAGCGGGCCGGTCAGGCGCAGCTCGCGCATCGGTCGGCCGCCCGCGTCCAAGGTGCGGACCGTGCCGTCCGGCAACCAGCCCGCGTGCTCGAAGAACGCCAGCGACACCGAATCGGCCTCCGGCACCCAGCTGATGCCGCGGGCCGCGCCACCGTCGGCGAGGCGTTGCGCCATCGTCGCCAGCAACCGGCCGCCGTGGCCGCGACGTCCCCACCGCGGCTCCACCAACAGCGTGCTCACCCACGCCACCTCGGCGAGGTCCGGCGGCACCGCGCCGTCCGCCGCCGCGGCCTCCTGCTCGGGAGCGGCGCCCGCCGCGCAGAAACCGACCAGGTGGTCGCCTTCGGTGGCGACCAGCACCGCCACCGGACCACCGGCGACCGCCTCGGTCCACTGCCGCGTCGTCTCCGCCTCGTCCAAGCCCGCCAGCACTTCCGCTGGCAGCAGGTCCGCGTAGGCGCTGCGCCAGGTCGAGAGCTGCACTCGGGCGATCTCGGGGGCATCGGCGGGCGTCGCAGCCCGCACCTCGGCATCGGCCATGCGCGCCAACCTAGCGCCCGAGGCGGGGCGGTCGGGTGGCCCGGGCCGGCGAAGCGGGCTGGGCGGGCGAAGCG
>NZ_JAIUKC010000132.1:0-32761 GCF_020177435.1 Saccharopolyspora sp. 7B
CCCCCGCCGCTCCGGCCCGGTACCGGACCCGCGCCGGGAACGAGGTGGCGGGACCGATCGATCGCTGCTGTTCCACTTTCGAACCTCCTTGCTCTCCGCCACATCGCGGATGCGATGGACGCCCTTGGTGCATGCACCAACTATCAATGCACATCAAGGTCAGCGCAAGATCCACGTTCGGGTGATCGGCTCAAGCACCGCGTGACCACCTACGATGTACCGCATGGCGAGCAGTGCGGACACACCAAGGGCGCGTGCGCTCGGCGCCGAGCTCCGAGTGGCGCGGAACAGGAAAGGCATCAACACCCGAGAGCTCGCCGACCTGATCGGACGCAGCAACTCGCACGTGTCCCGATGGGAGACGGGAAAGCTCACCCCGTCCGAGACGGACACCGCGACCGTGCTCGCAGTCCTCGGAGTCCACGGCTTCGAACGCGAACGACTCCTGGAACTCGCCCGGGACGCCGCCGACCCGAACTGGGTCGCACCCGGCACGGACAAGCAGCTCGCCATGCTGACCGAATACGAACGCACCGCATCGGAGATCACCAACGTCGAGCCGCTGATGATTCCGGGCCTGCTGCAGACCTACGACTACGCGCGCCACATCCTCACCGCCTTCGGCGCATCCCGCGGCACAGCCGAGCAGAGCGCACAGGTTCGCGTCGGCAGGCAGCACGTGCTCACCAGCGGGCCGACGAAGAAGCTGGTCGCGTTCATCGGGGAAGCCGCACTCCGATACCCGCCATGCCCGGACCAGACGATGTCCGACCAGCTCCACCAGTTGTCCCGCTCCGCCGACCTGAAGAACGTGTCGTTGCACGTCCTCCCGCTCGGCCTCGCCCTGGCGCCGCTCCTCTGCGGCTCGTGGCTGTTGATCGAATTCGACCAGGCGAAGCCGGTGGTCCACCTGGAGCACTACGGTTCGTCGTCGACGTTGACCGACGGCAAAGCGGTGGCCCAGTACCGGAATGCCCTTCCCCTACTTCACGAACACGCCCTGACTCACGAAGAATCGGCGGAGTTCATCGAGAAGTTGCGGCAGGAGAGGGCGAACGCGTGAACACCGGGAACAACGACCTGTGGCGGAAGTCGAGCTACAGCGGCGGACAGACCAATTGCGTCGAGGTCGGCAGGCTGGCCGGGCGCGCTGGAATCCGCGATTCGAAGGACAGGGACGGCGGCGCCTTGACCGCGTCCTCCGAGCAGTGGTCGGCCTTCATCAGCGCGCTCAAGGACGGCCGTTTCGAGGCCTGAGGCACGTTCCCCGGCCGGGTCGGCCGATCCGGCCGGGGTGCCCACTCAGTCGAGTTCGACGTGGAGCTTGACCTTGCCGTCGTCGTCGCGGACGGCGCGGGCCCGGCCGGTGCGGCGGTCGCCGCCGATGTCGATGGTGAGCGGGCCGGGCTGCAGGAAGTTGCGCCACCAGCGCTTCTGGTCGGGCAGTTCGACGGCGATGGTGGCACCGGACTCGGTGCGGCGGATCGCGACGACGAGCGTGAACTCCCGGCCGGACTTGCGGCCCGCGTAGGACGCGACCGCCATGCTCGTGCGGCCGGTCTCGGGCCACTTCCCGCACCGCAGGACCACCGGCGCGACGACCTTGTTGACCCACCGTCCGGCGACGGACACGACACCCACGTCGGCACCCCTCCTCGTTCCACCTGCTCGAAGATCGAGCGTACGCGGATCGGGACGCTCAGGCCGATTCCCGCACCAGCGAGCGCAGCACGCCGTCGAGCGCGGTGTCGTGGCGCTGCAGCACGTCGGCGCGCAGCGACACGAAGCAGCGGGTGCCTTCGAACCGGCAGCGCACCAAGCCCGCCTCCCGCAGCACCTTCATGTGGTGGCTGAGCGTCGAGGGCCCGACCTCCACCGCGAAGTCCTCCCGCTGGTGCTCGGCGCGGTCGGCGAGCACCGCGACGATCCGCAGCCGCGCCTGGTCGCCGAGCGCGGCGAAGATCCGGTCGAGCCGGACGTCCCGCAGGTCCGGGTGGTCGGGGTTGCGCGCCATGCGCTCGATCCTACTAGTTCGAAGTTCGTCGAACTTCGATGTATGGTGACGGCACCCGGCCGGGCACGCCGCCCGGCCACCAATGCACAGGAGCACCCGTGGAATTCCTCGTCCAGGTCGACGTCGCCCGCGTCTTCGAACTCCCCGCCGCCGAACGCGAGGACGTGATCACCCGCGAGAAGGCGCGCGGCCGCGAACTGCTCGCCGACGGCGTGATCCGGCACTTCTGGACGGTCGTCGGCAAGCGGGCCAACGTCGGCGTCTGGGTCGCCGACGACGCCGAACAGCTGCACGCGATCCTGTCCGCCCTGCCGATCTGGCCCTGGGCCGACATCGAGGTGACCCCGCTGATCACCCACGAGCTCGCCGCCGAAGCGGCGTAGCACTCCCCCACCCGTCGATCAAGGAAGTTCACCGCACTCGATCTCGCCAACCGGTTCACCCCGCAGCACCTCCCACCTCGCCTGACGGCTCCGGCACCCTGGAATTCGACGCGGTTCCGATGCAGGAAGGGCGAAGCGATGGGCCGACGGGACGCCGACCGGGACGGGCAGGGCACGCCGCAACCGGACAAGTGGGAGACGTGGGGGACGGACGACGACGGGAACAAGCACGAAGGTCCGGAGCGCGAGAAGTAGTCCGCGGTGGACGACAAGGCTCCGCTCCGGACCGCGCGCAGCGCATTCATCCCGCCGGTGATCTGGGACGACGACCCCGAATCGGACGGTTTCACCCCGGTCTCCCTCGACCGGGAACCCGCGCGCTGGCACGCACTGGTCGACGCCGACGAACCGGTCGTGACGCAGGTCGAGGACGGCGAACCCGGCGGCGACGCGCGGACGCCGACGAGCTCGTGCAGCAAGCCCTCGCTCGTCGCCGAGATGCTCGACGCGCTGGACCTGCGACCGGGCCTGCGCGTCCTGGAGATCGGCACCGGAACCGGGTGGAACGCCGCGCTGCTGCGCGACCGGGTGGGCCCGCACGGTCAGGTGACCTCGGTGGAGATCGACCCGGGACTCGCCGCCCGAGCCCGGGACGTGCTCGCCGCCACCGGCCACGACGTGGACGTGATCACCGGCGACGGCGCGGCCGGGCACCCGCCCGGTGCGCCCCACGACCGGGTCATCGCGACGGCCTCGGCGCGCGCCGTCCCGCGCGCCTGGATCGAGCAGACCCGCGTCGGCGGACTGGTGCTGCTGCCGTGGGGAACCGACTACGGCGAAGACGCGCTCACCAGGCTGGACGTGCGGCCGGACGGCTCGGCCACCGGGCGCTGCGGCACGCGGCTCTCGTTCATGCGGCTGCGGCAGGAGCGCAGGCACCACCTCGAACCGGCCGAGGACGAACTCCGCGCGGCGCGGCGCAGCAGCACCGCGCTGCGCGGTCCGGAGCTGTACGAGGTGGTCGAGTTCTCCCGCGCCGCCTTCACCATCGGGCTCCGGGTACCGCACTGCCACCTCACCGTCGAGGACCGCGACGAGCGGCACCGCGACGTCGAACTGCACGACCGCCGCACCGGATCCTGGGCGCGCGTCGGCATGATCCGCGACGAGCATCCGTGGCCGGTGCTGCAGCTCGGGCCGCGCGAGCTCTGGGACGAGGTCGAAGCCGCGCACGCCTGGTGGCGGGACGCCGGTCGCCCCGCCCCCGATCGCTGCACCCTCACCGTCCACCCCGACGGCACCCACCGGATCAGCACCGGCCCGCACCACTGGCCCCTGGAACTCTGACCGGGCCCCTGAAACTCTGATCAGGTGAGCGGCCCACTCGACCGACGAGACCGGGCTGGTGGGCCACTCACCTGGAACGAGCGACGGGCCGCTCACCCCGGAGCACGGGGCGGGCGGGCCGTCGGAGTTCGCGCGTCAGGCGATGATGCGCAGCGGGTCCTCCAGCAGCGCGGTGAACTGCTGCAGGAACGCGGCACCCACGGCGCCGTCGATCGCGCGGTGGTCGGCGGACAGCGTCACCCGCAGGATCTTGCGGGCCACCACCTCGCCGTCGCGCAGCTGCAGCTCGTCCTTGGCCGCACCCACCGCGAGGATTCCCGCCTCCGGCGGGTTGATCACCGCGGAGAACTGCTCGATGCCGAACATGCCCAGGTTCGAGATGGTGAAGGTGCCACCGGACATCTCGTCCAGCTTCAGTTTGCCCTCGCGGGCGCGCCCGGCCTTCTCCCGGCCCTCGGTGGCGATCTCCGAAACGCTCTTGCGGTCCGCGTCCGGGATGACCGGCACGATCAGCCCGTCCTCGATGGCCACCGCGACGCCCAGGTTGATCCGCTTGTGCTTGATCAGCTTGTCGCCGCCGAAGGACACGTTCACCGACGGGTTCGCGCGCAGCGCCGTGGCGACCGCCTTCACCACCAGGTCGTTGATGCTGACCTTCGGGCCGCCCGCCGCCTGCAGCCGCTCGTTGAGCTGCGCGCGGAACGCGACCAGCTCGGTCACGTCGATCGCGCTCGTCAGGTAGAAGTGCGGGGCCTGCTGCTTGCTCTCGGTGAGCCGCTTCGCGGTGACCTTGCGGATGTTGCTCAGCGGCACCTCCTCGGCGTCCGCCGGAGTCGCCACCTGCTGGACCGGAGCCGGAGCGGGCGCGGCCGGAGCCGGGGCGGCCGCCGGAGCCGGGGCCGAGGACGCCGCGGCCTCGATGTCGGCGCGGATGATCCGGCCACCGGGACCGGAACCCCGCACCGCGGCGAGATCCACGCCCAGGTCCTTCGCGACGGCCTTCGCCAGCGGCGACGCCTTCGGCTTGGAGCCCTCGGCGACCGAGCTGCCGTTCGCCGGAGCCGCGGACTCGGCGGGCTCCTCCGCCGGAGCGGCGGCCGGAGCGGGTTCCGCCTGCTCCTCGGCGGCCGGGGCCGGCGCGGCCGCCGACTCCGCCGCCGCACCCGAACCGTCGCCCACCACCGCGATCGGCGTGCCGATCGGAACCGTCTGCCCCTCCTCGACCAGCAGCTTCTCCAGCACGCCTGCGTCGAAGGCCTCCAGCTCCATGATGGCCTTGTCGGTCTCGATGTCCGCGACGACCTCGCCGCGCTCGATCGAATCGCCCACCTTCTTGCGCCAGGCGGCGATGACGCCTTCCTCCATGGTGTCGGACAGGCGGGGCATCTGGATCTCAGTCATCTGCACATTCCTCGGGAACTCTCAAGACTTCATGGTGAACCGGCTCGTCGTGGCTCCCGGGGTCCGACCCGAACGCACGACCCAGGTCGAGCTCAGCGGCGGCGGCCGACGGCGTCGAGAGTCTCGCGCACCGCCGTCGTGAGCGACTCGGCGGACGGCAGCGCGGCCCGCTCCAGCGGCTTCGCGTACGGCAGCGGCACCTCCGCGGCCGCGACGCGGCGCACCGGGGCGTCCAGGTAGTCGAACGCGCCGTCCGAGATGGACGCGGCGATCTCCGCGCCGATCCCGTAGGTCAGCCAGTCGTCCTCGGCGACCACCGCGCACCCGGTCTTGCGCACCGAGTTCACGATCGTCTCCCGGTCCAGCGGGCGCAGGCTGCGCAGGTCCACGACCTCCGCGTTGATGCCGTCCTCGTCGTGCAGCTTCTCCGCGACCTGGGTGGCCACCCCCGCCATCCGCGAGTAGCCGATGATCGTGATGTCGCTGCCCTCGCGGGTCACCGCGGCCTTGCCGATCTCGGCGGGCTCCACGTGGTCCGGGACCTCGCCCTTGGTGTTGTAGAGCGCCAGGTTCTCCAGGAACAGCACCGGGTCGTCGTCCCGGATGGAGGCCAGCAGCAGCGCCTTCGCGTCCGCCGGCGTGCTCGGCGCCACGACCTTCAGGCCCGGCACGAACGCGTAGTACAGCTCGATGTTCTGCGAGTGCGTCGCACCCAGCTGCTGGCCGCCGCCACCGGGCGTGCGCAGCACCATCGGCACGCTGGTCTGGCCGCCGAACATGCCGTAGATCTTCGCCGCGTGGTTGACGATCTGGTCCAGCGCCACCAGCGAGAAGTTGATCGTCATGAGCTCCACGACCGGGCGCAGCCCCAACATCGCGGCGCCCACCGCGGCACCGACGAAGCCCTCCTCCGCGATCGGGGTGTCGCGCACCCGCTTTTCGCCGAACTCCTGCAGCAGCCCGGCGGTGATCTTGTAGGAGCCCTCGAAGACGCCGATCTCCTCACCGATGAGGAACACGTCGTCGTCGCGGTGCATCTCGTCGCGCAGGGTGTCGTGCAGCGCCTGGCGGTAGGTGATGACGGCCAAGAGTCGTTTCTCCAGAAGACATGCCACCGGCGGCACCCGGCGGGGTCACCGCCGAGCGCCGCGCGGCGGCTCGGAAGGAAGGGGTGGGTCGCCTCAGAACACCGGGTCGGCGGGCAGCCGGCGGGAGTCGTTGGCGACCGGGGTGGCGTAGGTGTAGTCGAACAGCGTCGAGACCTCGGGGTGCGGGCTGTCGTCGGCGAAGGCCACCGCCGCGTCCGCGTCGGCCTGCGCGAGCCGCTCGATCTCCTGCGCGCCGTCCTCGTCGAGCACACCGGCCTCGACCAGCCGCGCCCGGAAGGTCACCACCGGGTCGTGCTCGCGGGCCTCCTGCACCGACTCCTCGCTGCGGTACTTCGCCGGGTCGACCACCGAGTGGCCCTTGAGGCGGTGGCTGACCGCCTCCAGCAGCGCCGGGCCGCCCGACTCGCGGGCCCGCTCCACCAGGCGCGTCGCCGCGTCGCGGACCGCCAGCACGTCGTTGCCGTCCACGCGCTCGCCGTGCATCCGGTACGCGGACGCGCGCTTGTACAGCTCGGACTCCGCGGAGGACTTCTCCACCGTGGTGCCCATGCCCAGGAAGTTGTTCACCACGACGAACACGACCGGCAGGTTCCACAGCGCCGCGATGTTCAGCGCCTCGTGGAACGCACCGATGTTGGTGGTGCCGTCGCCCATCTGGCACATCACGACCTGGTCGCCGTCGCGGTAGTCGATGGCCATCGCCGCGCCGGTCGCCAGCGGGATCTGGCCGCCGACGATGCCGTAGCCGCCGAGCAGCCCGGCCTCCACGTCGAACATGTGCATCGAACCGCCCCAGCCCTTGGAGGTGCCGGTGGTGCGGCCGTACAGCTCGGCCATCACGCGGCCGGGCTCGATGCCCTTGGCCAGCGCGTAGCCGTGCTCGCGGTAGTTCGTGAACAGCAGGTCCGTCTTGCGCAGCGCCGACATCAGGCCGACGACGGTGGCCTCCTCACCCAGGTTCAGGTGGCAGTAGCCACCGATCTTGGCCTGGGTGTAGCCCTGCGCGGCCCGCTCCTCGAAGCGGCGGATCAGCGTCATCTGCTGGAAGTAGCCGCGCAGCAGCTCGGCCGACTCGCCGGAGAACGCGCCGGACTTGGCCGACTTCGCCGTGCTGCGGCGGGTCGTCTTCGCGCGGGTGGCGGGCTTGGTGCGGGTCGCGGTCTCAGCCATCACGGAACCCTTTCGGTGCGAGGAGCGGAACGGGTGGATCAACGCTTCTTCGGCGGGGCGGTGTGCACCGGCAGGCCGAGGGCGGTCATCGCCGCCTCCATGCCGATCTCGCCGAGCGTCGGGTGCGCGTGGATCGTCTCGGCGAGCTCGTCGAGCGTCGCCTCCAAGGTGATCGCGAGCGCGCCCTCGGTGATCAGGTCGCTGGCGGACGGACCGAACACGTGCACGCCGAGGACCTCGCCGTACTGCTCACCCGCCACGATCTTCATGAAGCCCTCGGTGTCGCCGAAGGTCTGGGCGCGGCCCAGCGCGGCGAACGGGAACTTCGCGGCCACCACCTGGTGACCGGCCTCGGTGGCCTGCTTCTCGGTCAGCCCGACGCTGGCGATCTCCGGGTGGGTGAACGTCGCCGCGGGGATGACGCCGTAGTCGATCGAGGCGTGGTGGCCCGCGATGGTCTCGGCGGCCACGACGCCCTGGTGCGAGGCGACGTGCGCGAGCAGCGCCTTGCCGGTGACGTCGCCGATCGCGTAGACGTGCTCGACGTTGGTGCGCAGCTTCTCGTCCACCTGCACGAACCCGCGGCCGTCGACCTCGACGCCGGCGGCGGCCAGGTCCAGGGATGCGGTGTTGGGCTTGCGGCCCACGCCGACCAGCACCACGTCCGCGTCGACCTCGGAGACCTTCGCGCCGTCCACCGAGACCTTCAGGGCGGCGTCCTTCCCGCCCTCCTCGATCTTGGAGACGGTGGCGCCGGTGAGCACCTGCACGCCGCGCTTGGAGAAGGAGCGGCCGAGGGCCTTGCCGATCTCGGCGTCCTCGGCGGGCACCAGCGTCGGCTGCATCTCGATGATGGTGACCTCGCTGCCGAGGGCGTTGAACAGGCTCGCCCACTCGGCGCCGACCGCGCTGCCGCCGATGACGGCGAGCTTGCCGGGCACCTCGGTGAGGCCGAACGCGCCGTCGGAGGTGATCACGCCGGGCAGCTCCGCGCCGGGCAGCGGCAGCTGGACCGGGACCGAACCGGTCGCGACGATGACGTCGCGCGCGCTGATCCGGTCGACGGGCTCGTCGCCCGCGGGCTCGGCGGCGTAGCGCGGGCCGTTCGCGCCGAGCGCCGACTCGCCGACCGCGTACACGTCGACGGTGGTCGGGCCGGTGAACTTGGCGTGGCCGTTGACGACGGTGACGCCGTTCGCCTTGAGCAGGCCCGCGACGCCGTCGGTCAGGCCCTTCACCACGCCGTCCTTGCGGCGGGTGATGGCGTCGTAGTCCAGGCCCACGTTCTCCGCGCGGATGCCGAAGTCCGCGGCGTGCAGCACCGTCTCGTAGACCTCGGCGGAACGCAGCATCGCCTTGGTCGGGATGCAGCCCCAGTTCAGGCAGACGCCACCGGGCCGTTCCTTCTCGACCACGGCCACCTTGAGGCCGCGCTGCGCGGCCCGGATCGCGGCGACGTAACCGCCGGGGCCGCCGCCCACTACGAGGAGGTCGTATTCCTGCACTTCGATGTGCTCCTTCGAGCCGCACCAGCCCTGACGACACCGCGCCATCGGGCGGGTTCGCAGCCGGGTGAATATCGGGTGATTCTCACTCAGAGTGTCGTGAGCGCTGCCACTTCCGCGCTATGCGCGACCGCCCAGACTTCGACGACGGTCGCTGTGCACTCCGCACAATCTCAGCCTCGGTCAGCACTCCAGGTGATCGAATCTCACGGTCGGTGAGATCCTAGCGCGCGCGACCCCGGAAAACCCGTGCCCCTCGCGGATAGCGGAAAAACGCGAAAAATTCGTTCCGCGGCTTAGTCGCGCAGCCCGTCCCGCAGGTGTAGTGCCGACAGCGCCAGCGACAGCGACACGTACGCGGCCCGGCCCTGCAGCGACCGCCCGATCAAGGTGCTGATCCGGTGCAGCCGGTTGAGCACCGTGTTGCGGTGGCAGTGCAGCCGCAGCGCCGCGTTCGCCGTGGAGCAGTTCTCCTCCAGCCACGCGGTCAGCGTCTCCAGCAGCATGTCCCGCTCCTTGACCGGCAGCTCCAGCAACGGCCCCAGCTGCGAGTCCAGCAGGCGTCGTGCCAGCTCAGGGGACTGCACCAGCAGCGCCTCCGGGTAGTGCCGGTCCAGCGACACCAGCTGCGCCGCCCCGTGCGGGACGGTGCCCATCGCCGTGACCGCGAGCTGGTGGGCCAGCCCCACCTCGGCGAGCCCGCGCACCTCCGGCGAGGCCGCGACCCTGCCGCGCGCCAGCGGCCGCAGCACGTCCAAGGCACCCGCCGGGTCCCGCTGCTCCAGCGCCACCAGCCCCACCAGTGTGTCCGCGCGCACTTGCCACACCGATCGGATGTGCACCCCGCCCAACGCATCGTGCTGGCCGCTGAGCGCGAAGCTGCCGTCGGCGCGCATCTCGGCGACCACGACCAGGTAGCGGCCGCCGGTGGGCAGGTCCAGCTCCTTCGCGGTCCGCTGCGCGAAGGCGGCGTCCCGGGCGCGGCCGCTGAGCAGGTCCTCCACCAGCGCGTGCCTGCGCTGGTCGTCGCGGCGCAGCCGCTCCAGCTCGGTGTTGCGGTACGAGGTGGACAGCGTCGAGGACAGCCCGTCGATCACCGTCCACATCGACGTCGCCGCGCCCAGCACCACGTCCGGATCGGCGCGATCGGCGTGCGCCTGCTCGACGATGGCCTCCCACACGATCCGGCCGCCGAGCCGGAAGGTGCGCAGCATGACCTCCAGCGGCACGCCCTGCTCGGCGCGGCGGCGGCCGATCTCCGCGGCCACGTCGTCGCCGTCCGGGTCGCCCGCAGCACCGCTGAGGATCTCCAGGACCCGTTGCAGGTAGCGGCGGCAGCCGTCGTAGAGGTCCTCGCGGGGCACCGGGCGGTAGTCGGTCCACTCCGGATTGTCGGTGAAGATCGCGCCCATCAACCGGCCGGCGAGCGCCTCGGCGTCCCCGAGCCGGGCCGCCGCCAGCGAATGCGTGATCGCGTGCCCCGGATCGGGCACCGGACGAGCGGGATCGGCGGCCACGTCCTGCGACGATACCCGCCGGACCACGAGCAGCGATCCGGTCGTACCGCCCGCCTGGTATCAAGTTCGCAGCAGCAACGCCGCGCGCGACGGGCGGCGCACCCCCAGCACGATCGAGCGGGGACGATCGAAATCAGGCGACGATCGAGAGAGCGATGCCCGGAGCAGGACTGCCCCACCGACGACCCCGCGCCCAGCTCTCCGACGAGGTGGCCTCCCGGATCCGCGACCGGATAGTGACCGGCCGGCTGCGCAAGGGCGAACACCTGCACCTGGAGCGGCTCGCCGAGGAGATCGGCGTCAGCGTCACCCCCGTGCGCGAGGCGCTGCTGGCGCTGCGCGGCGAGGGCTTCGTCGAGCTGGAACCGCGCCGCGGGTTCACCGTGCTGCCGCTGAACCGAAAGGACATCGAGGACACCAGCCGCGTGCAGGCCGCCATCGCCGGTGAGCTGGCCGCGCGGACCGCCGCGCTGATCAGCGTCGGGCAGCTCGCCGGGCTGGAGGAGGTGCAGGCCGAGCTGGAGCACGCCGGGCGGTTCGGCATCGGCGACGCGGCGGAGCTGGACCTGCGGTTCCACCACGCCATCTACGACATCGCCGATTCGGCGAAGCTCGCCTGGTTCGTGCAGCTGACGTCCCGGTACGTGCCGCGCGAGCTGCTGGCGGCCACCGAGGACCACGCGGAGACGACCGGGTCGGAGCACCGGGCGATCCTGCGCGCGCTGCACAACCGCGACCCGGAGGCGGCGCGGCGGGCGATGCACGAGCACCTCGCGCACCACGGCCAGGTCGTGATCCGGCGGCTGGACCAGCAGGGGTTCTGGGAGCGGTGACCGCCGTTGCGCGGTGGTCCGTCGGCGCTCCGCCACGACTCCGCACCGAGCCTTCCCTCACGTGGGCGAGACGGACGCCACCAGGGAATATTTCGGCCACGTAACGTATTGTCGGAGTGCGGCGACATGCCCTGTGGCAGTCGAGTTCGCGGCGACGTCTCCTCCACCGGAACCGGGGTCACCCCAGCAGGTCCCGAGGCGGTGGAGAACGGATCAGGCGGACCGCGCGTCCCCGGGACTCGGCGCCGAAACCAGCAGCAGATCCACTCCTCCAGAAAAGCGGGGCGCGAACCATGCAGATCAGCAGCCGCACCATCGTGTCGGTTGTCGGAACGGTGATGATGGTCCTGGCGACCGTCGTGCTCGCCGCATGGTCCCAACCTCAGCCCGTACCGCAGAACAGCGCGGTGGTCAGCGTCCTGAGGTGACGGGGACCGCGGCGGCCTGCCTCGGGCGAGCCCGGAACGCCGGGATCTCCGGAGGCAGGCGTCAGCCCTCCCGCACCACCTCCGACGCCGCCTTGTCGTTGCGCAGCCCCAGGAACCTCGGGTGCCGCAGCCGTCCGTCCGCCGTCCACTCGGTGAACCCCACCTCGGCGACGAGCTCCGGTTCCGCCCACCGCGCCTCCCGTTCCGGGATGCGGTCGGCGAACGGCGGTTCCCGCCGGGCCAGCGCGTCCAGCCTCCCCCGCAGCTCCCGCAGCGTCGCCTCGTCGTACCCGGTGCCGACCTTGCCCGCGTACCGCAGCTCGCCCTGCTCGAAGTAGCCGACGAGCAGCGCGCCGAAGCCGGACCGCGAGCCCTTCGGCTCGGTGAACCCGCCGACGACGAACTCCTGCTGCGAGGTGCACGGGAGCTTCAGCCAATCCCGGGTGCGGCCGCTGCGGTACGGCCGGTCGGCCCGCTTCGCGATCAACCCCTCCCAGCCGCGGGCGCAGGCCTGCCGGTAGAACTCCTCGCCGTCGCCGCGCCGGTGCTCGGTGAGCCGCAGCGGTTCGGCGAACTCGAAGCACTCCGCCAGCAGCCGCTTGCGGATCCGCAGCGGCAGCCGGGTGACGTCCACGTCGCCGATCGCCATCAGGTCGAACAGGTAGTAGTGCACCGCCACCCCGCTGCGCCGGGCGGCCCGCGGGTCGGACACGTGCATCCGGTGCTGCAGCCTGGCGAAGCTGGTGCGGCCGCCGTCGAAGGCCACCACCTCACCGTCCACCACGAACCGGTCCGGCTGGGACCGCAGCGCGTCCACCAGCTCCGGGTAGGCCGTGTCGACCCGGTTGTGGTTGCGCGACCACAGCACGGGGGCGCCGCCGGTGCGGGCCGCGACGACGCGCACCCCGTCGAGCTTGCGCTCGAACAGCCAGTCCGGATCGGAGAAGCGGGTCGCGGTGCGGGTGGCCAACGCGGGAGCCAGCCAGTCCCCCGTCCACCGCCGCAGCAGCGGGCGCAGTCCCGCGTCCACCAGGTCGAGCACATCGGACTCCGTCACCGATGCGGTATACCCGTAGTGGGCAGGGCGGTCCCGTGACCACCCGCTCTCTCACACTTTCGTGTTGGTGGGGGAAACTGGATCTCTCTGCCGCAGGTGCGGGAACACCCGCGCGAGCCGACCGCCGAAGGTGCACGAAGCGATGCCGAAGACAACGAACCCGCTGCTGAAGAAGAGCGGCCCCTCCACCAACATGATCTTGAGCATCGTGGTCGTGGTGGCCGCGCTGCTCGTCGTGGGCGGGATCCTGCTCTACTCCGCGGGCCAGAAGGACGACGCGAGCCAGGGCGGCAACGGCGCGCCCGACCTCAGCACCGTCGTCGCGCACCCCGACAGCAACAAGCTCTCCGAATCCCCCGACGGCAAGGTCACCGTCGCCGAGTTCCTCGACTTCCAGTGCCCCGCCTGCTGGCAGTACTACACGGGCGTGACGAAGCAGATCGAGCAGGAGTTCGCGGGCCGCATCACCTTCGTGAACCGGAACTTCCCGATCGCCAAGGCCCACCCGCTGGCGGAATCCGCCGCGAAGGCCGCCGAAGCGGCGGGCGTGCAGGGCAAGTACAAGGAGATGTACCACGCCCTCTACGACGACTACTCCGCCTGGGCCGTCGCGCCCGACGGGCAGAACGTGAGCGACGACGAGGCCCGTGCGGAGAAGGTCTTCGACCAGCACGCCCAGCAGCTCGGGCTCGACGTCGCCAAGTTCAAGGCCGACCAGGAGTCCCAGCAGGTCGCCGACCGGATCAAGAAGGACCAGGCCGACGCCAAGACCGCCGGGGTCGAGGGCACGCCCAGCTTCTTCATCAACGGCCAGAAGTGGGAGCCCAGCACGGACAAGGGCACCACGTACGCCGACGTCGTCAACCAGCTGCGGGACAAGCTGAACCAGGAGCTGGCGAAGTGACCGCCACCGAGCAGGCCCGCGCCGCCGCACCCGCTCCCGCGCACGCCCCCGCGCGCGGGCTCGGCTGGCTGTACGTGATCGGCGGCGCGATCGGGCTCGTCAGCGCGTTCGCGCTCACCATCGAGAAGATCAACAAGCTGGGCGACCCGAACTACGTCCCGTCGTGCAGCCTGAACCCGATCATCTCCTGCGGTTCGGTGATGGACAGCGCGCAGGCCGCGCTGTTCGGCTTCCCCAACCCGCTGATCGGGGTGGCCGCGTTCCCGGCGCTGATGGCCGCCGGTGCCGCGCTGCTGGCCGGGCTGACCGCTCCGCGCTGGTTCTGGCTGGGCCTCCAGCTGGGCAGCACGCTCGGCGTCGTGTTCGTGCACTGGCTGATCGTGCAGAGCCTGTACGAGATCGGCGCGCTGTGCCCGTACTGCATGGTCGTGTGGGCCGTCACCATCCCGATCTTCTGGTACACCACGCTGCACGTGCTGCGCTCCGGCCACCTCGGTGGCGGGCGGGCGCTGGGCGCGGCGCTGGCCAAGTTCCACAGCTTCGCGCTGCTGGTGTGGTATCTGGTGATCGTGGTACTCGTGCTGCAGGCGTTCTGGTCCTACTGGATCAGCCTGGTCTAGCCGCTGCACGGGCGGCGGGCTGGAACACCCGTTTGCCCGGCCACCGCACCGGGTATGAGGTGACGGTGAGTAGTGGTAATCGCAAGCACCCGACCGGGCGGCCGGCGGCGTCCGCGACGCGGATGCGCCGCGCGGCGGCACCGGCCGCACCCGAGCGCGGGAGCGTGTGATGCGATCAGAACCCGGTGCGCGAACGGGATCGGGAGTGCGGCAGGCAGTGCCGGGCTCCGACCCCGGAACGAGATCTCCCAGCGCAAAGCGAGGTGTATCAGTGTCAGCACCACAGCCCGCCCGCGGTGAGCGGACCGCTCCGCCGCCGCGATCCGACTCCGCCCCGGCCGAATCCGTCGTCGAAGTGCGGGTGGCCGCGGACGCGTCCCAGCTGTCGGTCCTGCGGGCGGTGACCGGGGACCTGGCGATGCGTGCCGACTTCGACGTCGACTCGATCGCCGACCTGCGGCTGGCCGTGGACGAGGCGTGCTCCTCGCTGATCCGGCTCGCCTCGGACGGCAGGCAGCTGGTGTGCCGGTTCCAGACCGACGAGCTCGGGCTGAGCCTGTCCGCCTCCGTGGTCAGCGACCGCGCGCAAGGCGCCCGGGAGGACACCTTCAGCTGGCGCGTGCTCAGCGCGCTGACCGACAGTGTGTCAACCTCGGTGGAATCCGACGCGGACTCCGGCACCGGCCACTTGGTCCGCATCGATCTGACCAAGGGACGGGCCCACGAGTGAAGCAGGCGGATTCCGATCACGCCTCCCACTCGCGACATCAACGCTACGACGAACTGGCGCCCCTGTTCGCCGAACTCGCGGGTGTGGGGAAGGACGACCCGCGCCGGGAGCGGCTGCGGGACCGGCTGGTCACCGAGCACCTGCCGGTGGCCGAGCACATCGCTCGCCGCTTCAGCCATCGCGGCGAGGCGCAGGAGGACCTCACCCAGGTCGCCACCCTCGGACTGATCAACGCCGTGGACCGGTTCGACCCGGACCGCGGCGTCGACTTCCTGTCCTTCGCGGTGCCCACGATCATGGGCGAGGTCCGCAGGCACTTCCGCGACACCGGCTGGGCGGTGCGGATGCCGCGCAGGCTCCAGGAGCTGCACCTGTCGGTGTCCTCGGCCATCGCCCGGCAGTCCCAGGAGCTCGGGCGGGCGCCCACGCCCAGCGAGCTCGCCGAGCACCTCGGCATCAGCCGGGACGACGTGTTCCGCGGGCTGGAGGCGGGCAACGCCTACCGCAGCGCCTCGCTGGACGAACTGCTCACCGCGACCGACGAGATCCCGCTGGGCGCGGCCATCGGGTCCGATGACGCCGAACTGGCCGAAGTGGAGAACCGGGAGACGATCCGGCCGCTGCTGGCCGAGCTCGACGAACGGGAACGGCGGATCCTGGTGATGCGGTTCTTCCGCTCGATGACCCAGACGCAGATCGCCGAGCAGATCGGCATCTCCCAGATGCACGTGTCCCGGCTGCTCTCGCGCACCCTCGGCTGGCTGCGCGAACGGCTGGAGAACGCCGAAACCCCCGCCGAGTCCACGACGGACTGACGGGGGTCGGACTTCCCGGTGGGAAGGCCACCCGAGGCACGGTCGGGGGTGACTCCGAACCTCGGGCGGCCGGTCTGGTGCCCGGCGGGCCGGGCGGCGGTGGTACCGCCCGGCCCCGGGGCTCACTTCACGGAGATCCCGTGCTGCTGCAGCCACGGCAGCGGGTTGATCTTGCTGCCGCTCTGGATGACCTCGAAGTGCAGGTGCGGGCCGGTGGACTGGCCCTTGTTGCCGATCGTGGCGATCTTGTCGCCGGCCTTGACCTGCTCGCCGACGCTCACGTCGATCGTGTTCACGTGGCCGTAGACGGTGATCGTGCCGTCGTTGTGCTGCACCCGCACCCACTGGCCGAAGCCGCTGGCCGGGCCCGCGTTGATGACCTCGCCGTCGCTGACGCTGACGATCGGGGTGCCGATGCTGTTGGCGATGTCGATGCCCTTGTGGGTGCTGCCCCAGCGGGAGCCGAAACCGGAGGTGAAGGTGCCGTCGGCGGGCTTGACGTAGCCACCGCCCGCCTTGGCGGGCTGAGCCGCGGCCGGCTTCGCCGGGACCTCGGCTTCCTTCGCCAGCTCGGCCTTCTTCGCCGCGGCGGCCTTCGCGTCCGCGGCCTCCTTCGCCGCCTTCTGGTCGGCGGCGGCCTGGGCGCGCTGCTGGGCGATCTCGCGGCCCTTGGCCACCTTCTGCGCCTCGTCCTGCGCGGGCTCGGGGGACTGCTGCGGGAGCAGCCGGACCGCGGCCTCGGCCTCGGGGGTGCCGTTCACGGCGGCCGCGAGCTGCTGCTGCGCGGCGGCGTGCTGTTCGGCGACCGGGCGGACGGCCTGGTTCTCGTCGCTCTTGTCCGCGTTGGCGGCCAGCGGCTGGCCGACGGCGGCGAACGCGCCTGCCGCGACGACGGCCGCGGCGATCTTGTTCCGGGCGGGGACCCGGGAGTTGCCGCGCTCGGAACGCGGCCGGAAGGAGTTCAGCAAGGACTCCCGGAGAGCGGGCTTCGGGGTGTGGCCGCTCTCCTGCCGGTGCTTGGCCATGGTCGCCTTTCCGTCTTCGGGGGGGGTGGTCCGATCACTCCCGCCGGGGGTGCGGGTGGACTCTTCGGGGGCGAGTCCTGTTCGTGATCGAACCGTGACGTTCTCAGCGAAAAAGGTAGCTGCGGGTCATCGGCAGCATCAAGCGATAGCCCTTTAGGTGGATGTACAGCTCGCAATCAGCCGCAAGTCGCACACTTTGCGTGACTGAAATAGATGACCATCCGATAACGTCCGTGATCTTCCGGGGCCGATCACCGACTCCGGCGAGGCACCGGCGGCAGAAGATCGACGACTCGCCGCGATCACGTCCGCGCGATCGGTGATTCCTCCTGGGCACGGAGCCGGCGACCACGCAGCGCAGCCCATCGGTCACGGAGGTCCGCCGCGGACCGCCCGGAACCGCGGGCGCCCCGCGACCCAGCAGCGAGAAGGGCGCACCGACCCCGGCACCGAAGGCCCGGTGGGTCACCGACCAAGACCGCGAAGCCCCGAAAGTGGTCTTGCGCACAAGCACCGCCACCAAGGCCCCTCACCCGGCTGTCGACCTCAAGTAACCGGCGAGTAACCACGAGCCCGGAACCTCCCGCACTCTGGGAAGCTCGTATCGCACGAAGGTTTGATCTGATTCACTGACTGCATGACGCGTGGTGACCAGTGGGGCCTGCTTGTCCAGCGCCTGCACGTCGACCTGCTGCGCGTCAGCTCCGCGGGATGTCGACCCCGCAGCTGAACACCCGCACGGCCGCCGCCCGCATCCGGGCGCGCTGAGCCGCGGCGACGGCGTCTCCCCTGCCCGGCAGGTCTCCCGACGCGTCCGCCCGCGCCCGAACCGACCCACCGCACCACCCCGGCGCCCGCGCGCGCGAAGAACGGGGTGCTCGCGCACGCCACCCACGGAGAGATCGTGCAGACCTTCTTGATCTTCGCGCTCGGCGGATTCATCGCCCAGCTCGTCGATGGTTCCCTCGGCATGGCCTACGGGGTGACTTCCACGACCATCCTGCTCACGGCCGGGCTCACGCCCGCCGTGGCCTCCGCCTCGGTGCACCTGGCCGAGATCGGCACCTCCGCCGCCTCCGGCCTCTCGCACTGGAAGTTCGGCAACGTCGACTGGCGGGTCGTGCTCATCCTCGGCGTGCCCGGGGCCGTCGGCGCGTTCCTCGGCGCGACCGCGCTGAGCAACCTGTCCACCGAGGCGGCCGAGCCGTGGATGTCCACCATCCTGCTCGTGCTGGGCCTGTACGTGCTGCTGCGCTTCGCGCTGCGCCCGCTGCGCCGCAAGCAGCTCACCGGGGTGAGTTCGAAGCTGCTCGCGCCGCTCGGGCTGGTCGCGGGCTTCGTCGACGCGACCGGCGGCGGTGGCTGGGGTCCGGTGGCGACCCCCACGCTGCTGAGCACCGGCAAGGTCGAACCGCGCAAGGTCGTGGGCTCGGTGGACACCAGCGAGTTCCTCATCGCGGTGGCGGCCAGCCTCGGTTTCATCATCTCGCTGGCCGACGAGCCGCTGTCCTGGGCGACGGTGGGCGCGCTGCTGATCGGCGGCGTGATCGCCGCGCCGCTGGCGGCCTACCTGGTGCGGATCGTGCCGATGCGGCTGATCGGCGTGGGCGCGGGCGGGCTGATCGTGCTCACCAACGCCCGCACCCTGATCAAGGCGTTCGAGCTGCCCGCGCCCGCGGTGATCTACGCGGTGATCGTGGTGGCCTGGGTCGCCGCGCTGGCGTTCACGGTGGCGCAGATCGTGCGCGACCGGCGGGAGGAGCTGCCGGAGGAAGAGGCGAGCGAGCCGGTCGGCAGCTGAGCGCGCGCAGCACGACGCCCGTCCGCGACAGGGGTTCGCGGGGGGGCGTCGTCATGCGGGTCGCTCTCGACCAGAGGTTGTGCGGCTACCGGTGACACACGGAGCGTCAGCTTTACCCACGTGTCGTATCGCGTGAGTCATACGAAAGGGCTACGGTTCGGTAGGCCGTGTGGAAGCCCCCCGACACGCGGTAGGCGCCCCGGGTGCGAGAGTGCCGTGCATTCCCGCGCCCGGGACGCCGCTCCCCGTACCTGCGGCCACCGACATGGCCGCGTCATCTCCGCCCGGGAACCGGGGGAACGGCCGGTTGAACCCCCATCGGCGGGCGACCGGCACCACCGATGAAGGATCAACGACGCGTGGCTTCAGTGTGCACGCGAAACTTGGAATATTCCAGGTCTTTCAGCGCACAGTTGGGCTACGAACCGGGGACGGCGGCCCGACGCACCTCCGTCACCGTGACGGCTCCGCCCGCTCAGCCGTCCGCGCGCATCGGGCTGGAACCGGTCCGCCACTGCACCGTCGGGCGCATAGCCGCGAGGTCCACCCGGTCCACGTGCGCCTTCGCGATCCCGAACAACGAGTCGATCAGCGTGTTCGACAGCAGGTGCGGCTCCAGGCCCAGCTCGACCAGCCCGGTGTGCACCACGTTGTAGTGGTGCTCGGACTGCTCGACGCGCGGGTTCTCCAGGTGCTCCACCTCGACGCCGCCGTCGAAGCAGTTCGCGACGACCTTCGCGATCTCCCCGACCGAGAAGCTCTCCGTCATCTGGTTGAACACCCGGAACTCGCCGGCGTCCGCCGGGTTCTCCGCCGCCAGCCGGATGCACTCCACGGTGTCCCGGATGTCGATGAGCCCGCGGGTCTGCCCGCCGCTGCCGTACACCGTCAGCGGGTGGCCCAGCACCGCCTGGATGACGAAGCGGTTCAGCACCGTGCCGAAGATCGCGTCGTAGTCGAAGCGCGTCGCCAACCGCGGGTCCCGCGCCGTCTGCGGCGTCTCCTGCCCGTACACCACTCCCTGGTTGAGGTCGGTGGCGCGCAGGCCCCAGATGCGGCAGGCGAACTCGATGTTGTGGCTGTCGTGCACCTTGCTCAGGTGGTAGAAGGAGCCCGGCTTCTTCGGGAACAGCATCCGGTCGGTCCGCCCCTTGTGCGTGACCTCCAGCCAGCCTTCCTCGATGTCGATGTTCGGCGTCCCGTACTCGCCCATCGTGCCCAGCTTCACCAGGTGGATCGACGGGTCGATCTCCTGGATCGCGAACAGCACGTTGAGGTTGCCGACCACGTTGTTCTGCTGGGTGTAGACCGCGTGCTTGCGGTCGATCATCGAGTACGGCGCGGCGCGCTGCTCCGCGAAGTGCACGATGGTGTCCGGGCGGAAGTCCCGCACCATCTCGTAGGTGAAGTCCGCGTCGACCAGGTCGCCGTAGTAGGACTTGATGCTCTTGCCCGACACCTCGTGCCACGCGTCGATGCGGGTCTGCATCGGCTCGATGGGCACCAGGCTCTGCACGCCCATCTCGTGGTCGTAGCCGCGCCGGGCGAAGTTGTCGGCCACCGCCACCTCGTGGCCGCGGTCGGACAGGTGCAGAGCGGTCGGCCAGCCAAGGTAGCCGTCGCCCCCGAGGACGAGGATTCGCACGCCTTCTTCTCCTCTACGTTCATCGCGGCGCCACCGCCGGTGGGAGGACCGCGGTGGCAGTTCTTCTCCGGGCACCCGAACGCCCGGACCCGATCGGCACGGTAGGAATGCGCTGCCAGGCGCGATGCACGAGCCCGCCCCGACAACATCGGGAATGCTCTCATCCTTCCGCCCCGGAACGAAGAGCCGAACGCACAGCCGGGCGGAGAGGAAGGGCACGCGGCGCGCACCGGTATCGTGCGGCGCGACGCCCCGCGCCCGGACGCGGAGGCACGGCGGGAAGGACGCGGCAGTGCAGCAGGCCACCGACAGCGCAGCTTCGCGGCGCGGCCACTACTGGCGGCTGATCAGCAGGTTCGCCGCGGCTTCGGTGGTCGCCACCGGCCTCAGCCAGCTCGTGTTCGTCGGCTCCTACGCGGCTTGGGCGCAGCCGGTGGTCGCCACGGTGCTGGCGTGGCTGGCGGGGGCGGTGCCGAACTTCGTGCTCAACCGCCGCACCTGGGGCGGTGGGGGCCGCGCGGCGCTGCGCGGGGAGATCCTGCGCTACGCGGCGCTGTCGATCGGCACCGCGCTGCTGGCGGCGCTGGCCACCAGCGGCGCGGAACGGCTCGCGGTGCACGCGTTCCCGCACGACCGCCTCCCGCAGGTGGCGATCGTGTGGGGCGCGTTCCTCGGGACCTACCTGGTGATGTTCGTGGTGAAGTTCCTGATCATCGACCGGTTCATCTTCACCGCTCGGGAACGGCCGCCGCGGGCTCGTTGATCCGCTCGGCGGCCGGGCAGTCCTGCGGCAGCGGAGCGGAGCGGCGCTCGCGCAGCCAGGTACCCAGCACGACCTTGGCGTAGCTGTAGCCGTAGAGCAGGTTGCCGCCCTTCTTGCTCTGCCCGGCGGCGCGGACCAGCATCGTCATCGGCTTCTCCAGCACCCGGTAGCCGCGGGCGAGGACGCCGACCAGCAGCTCCGAGGACTGGTACTGCCGCTGTTCCAGGCGCACCGAGTTCGGCACCTCGATCTTCATGGCCCGGAAGCCGAACGAGGTGTCGGTGATCTTCTGCCGGGTCAGGGCGCTGACCAGCCAGGCGAACACGTGGGTGCCGGCGCGGCGCACCAGGTCGGTGCTCTCGGTGCGGCCGAGGGTGCGGGAGCCGGTGACGAAGTCGGCCTCGTCGTCGATCAGCGGCTGCAGCAGCACGGGCAGCTCGGCGATGTCGTACTGGCCGTCGGCGTCGGTGGTGACCAGGTAGCGGGCGCCGCGTTCGGCGGCGAGCCGGTAGCCCAGCCGCAGCGCCGCGCCCTGCCCGCGGTTGCGGGGGGCCACGCAGGTCAGCGCGCCGTGGCGCAGCGCCACCTCGGCGGTGTCGTCGGTGGCGCCGTCCACGACGACGAGGGTGTCCACGTCCAGCCCGCAGCTCTCGGCGGGCATCCCGTCGAGCACGGCGCCGAGCGCGTCCTGCTCGTCGTAGGCGGCGATGAGCACGACCACCGAGGCGAACCGGCGGTCGCCGTAGTGCTCGGCGAAGCCGTCGAGGGCGGCCCGGTCGACCTCGTCGGGGAAGGTCGTGGACATGGTGATCTCCTTCAGGTGTTCGTCGAGTCGGACGAGCGGGTCGGGCCGGTGATCGCGGTGAGGGCGAGCCCGGCCGCCAGCGGCAGCAGGACGAGGCCGGGCAGCTGGTAGCGCCACGAGAACTCCATCGCCGCGGCGGTGGCCAGCACCGTCGCGGCCAGCCCCGCGGGCAGCAGCACCACGGCGCGCAGCCCGCTGCGGCGGGCGCGGCCCGCCCCGAGCACGGCCGCCGCGGACAGCAGCAGGCAGCCGCCGAGCACGATGCCCGGGGTGTAGCCACCGCCGAGCTGGTAGGCGCGCAGGAACCCGGCGATCCCGGGATCGGCGCGCAGCGTGCCGTCGCCGTGCAGCTCGGCCCACTCGGTGACGTACCAGGGGTCGGCGTACATCGGGTACTCGGTCTTGAACTGCCAGCGGTGCAGCGGCACGTCGCCCGGGGACTGGGTGCGGGTGGGCGCGAAGCCCTTGAGGAAGTCGTGCACGAAGCCGCCGAGCACGTCGAACGGCTGGTGCAGCAACACCTTGCGCGCCATCCCGCTCTGCGCGGCGTTGAGGTCGAAGTCGTCCGGCAGGGTGCGCGTGTTGGCGGGCACGTGCCAGAAGTGGATGTAGAAGTCGATGCCGTTCGCGGCCCGCGCCGACACCGGCTCGTTCGGGCACACCACCGCTTCATCCGGGGTGAGCCCGAGCGCGTCGCAGTCGGCGACGGCGGCGGTGCGCCCGAAGACGACGCTGCCGGTGGAGCCGCCCAGCGCGGGGCTCCCGGTCCACGCCAGGTGGTACATCGCGTAGCCGAACAGCACTCCGGCGAAGACCCCGGCGAGGGCTCCGGCGGCGCGCAGCCGCGGCCGCCAGCCGTCCCGCGGCCGCAGCCCGGCGGCCAGCAGCACGAACGCCACGGCCGGGACGACCAGCGTCAGGCCCACCAGCCGCACCAGCACCGAAGCGGCCAGCACCAGTCCGGCGACCGCGGCGGTGCGCGGACCGGGCACGCCGCGCCAGGCGAGCACGAAGATCACGGCCAGCAGCAGGACCTGGAACAGCAGGTCCGACATGATGTTGTGCTCGATCTGCACCTGGTAGGCGTCCAGCAGCACCGGCGCGGTGGCGAGCGCGGCGATCCAGCGCCGGGCGCCGAACCGCAGCAGCAGCACGTAGATCGCCACGCCGAGCGCCAGCCCCAGCAGGTGCTGCACCGCCGCCACCAGCGCCAGGTTCCCCACCAGCAGCAGCGGCCCGAGCAGCAGGACCTCGTAGCCGACGGGGTTGATGCCGCCGGGGTAGAACACCCCGAGGTCGTCGAGGTAGCGGAACGAGTCGATGTAGAGCAGCGCCGGGCGGTAGGCCAGCTGCGCGAGCACGCGCAGCACCACGCCGCCGATCAGCAGCAGCGCGAGCAGCCAGTGCGCGCGGAGGAGCCGCGCCGGCGCCGCGGTCACGGCGCCCCGGTGGCCGCGCGGAAGTCGTCCCACACGGTCCGCAGCCCGTCGGTCAGGTCCACCGAAGGCGCGTAGCCGAGCTCGCGGCCCGCCTTGGCGACGTCCACGATCACCGCGGGCATCTCGCCGTTCTTGGCGGGCACGTGCGTCACGGGCAGCGGTGCTCCGGTGGCGGCGCGCACCGCGTCGATCAGCTCCAGCACCGAGATGGAGCGCCCCGAGCCGATGATGGCGGTGCCGCCGTACTCCTTGTCGCAGGCGGCGAGGATGCCCTGCACCACGTCGTCGACGTGCACGAAGTCGCGGCTCTGCGCACCGTCGCCGTAGACCTCGACGCCCTCGCCGGCCAGCGCGGCGCGCATCAGCCGGGGGATGAAGCTGTCCTTGCGCCCCATGCCGGGCCCGTAGATGTTGGTGAACCGCAGCGCGGTGGTGGCGATGCCGTAGGAGCCCGCGTAACCGGACAGCAGCATCTCGCAGGCGGCCTTCGTCGCCCCGTACGGCGTGAGCGGGCGCAGCGGGAGGTCCTCGGAGATGGTGCCGTGCCCGATGTCGCCGACGACGGCGTTGGTGGAGGCGAGCACGAACCGGCCGACGCCGCGCCGCCGCGCGAGTTCCAGCAGTTCCTGGGTGACCTCGACGTTGGCCCGGTAGGTCTCGGCGGGCTGGTCCACGGAGCGCAGCACCGAGGTGATCGCGGCGAGGTGCACGATCGCGGTGGTGCCCTCGGTGACGGCGGCGTCCCGGACCGCGGGGTCGGCGAGGTCGCCCGCCACGTGGGTGATGAGCTCGCCGGGTTCCGCGGGTTCCTGAACGTCGACGATCGTGACCGGGGTGCCGCGTCCGGTCAGCGCGCGGACGACGGCGCGGCCGACGAAGCCGGAGCCGCCGGTGACCACCACCCTGCCGTTACTCTGCGTCCCGGAAATCTCGGGGGCCGTCGCTCGTTCGGGGGTTGTCTCCTCGCTTGGCACGGCTGAACTCTAACGGGCCGCCGCCGAGAGCTGTCGGCTAGCCCACACCGGTCGTCCACCGAATGGCAGCTTGCGCGACCCCCGTCCGTGCGCAGCGGGAGCGCCGCGGTCCGGCGCCGGGCGGTCAGCCGGCGTAGTGGTCGGCGAGCGCCTTGAGGCCCGCGCCGAAGACCCCACCGCCGAAGATCTCGTCCAGCTGCGCCTCGTGCGCCGCCTCGGCGTCGTAGTCGGCGTACCACTCCACGAACGACTCGCCGGTCGCCGTGATCGGCAGCACCCGGATGGTGCTGCGGTACGAGCGCACCGGGAACGGGCCCTCGGTGATCTCGTAGGTGCAGGAGCGGGCGGCGTCGTCGAGGCCCACGAGCCGTTCCCGCACCACTCCGCCGTCCCCGACGACGAGCCTGCGCACGGCGCCGAGCTCCGCCGGGGACGCGCCGCTCTCCACCTCGCTGGAACCGATGCCGGGGTGCCAGCGGGGCAGCCCGCCGAAGTCCCGCACCAGCGCCCACACCTCGTCGGCCGCCGCCGGGACCACCCTGCTCGCGTAGGACCGCGCCATCACGTCCTCCTCGTCGTCGTGCGCCGTCAGCGCTTGAGGTTCTTGAACTCCCTGGTGCGTTCGGTCAGCGCCTGCTCGACCGGGAGTCGTTCCATGCTGCTGGCCCCGTAGAAGCCGTGGCAACGCTTGGTGCGGCCCAGCACGTAGGCCGCGTCGGCCGGGGTGGCGATGGGACCGCCGTGGCACAGCACCAGCACGTCCTCCCGCACGTCGGCGGCGGCCGCGGACCACTCGTCGATCAGCGCCACGCAGTCGTCGAGGTCCTTCGCGGTCTCCGCGCCGATCGATCCGCCGGTGGTGAGGCCGAGGTGGCACACCACGATGTCGGCTCCGGCGGCCGTCATGGCGCGGGCGTCCTCGGCGGAGAACACGTACGGCGTGGTGAGCAGGTCCGCTTCCCGGGCCGCGGCGACCAGGTCGACCTCCAGCCGGTAGCTCATCCCGGTCTCCTCCAGGTTCTCCCGGAAGGTGCCGTCGATGAGCCCGACGGTCGGGAAGTTCTGCACCCCGGCGAAGCCGAGTTCCCGCAGCCGCGCCAGGAACGGCCCGGTGAGCAGGAACGGGTCGGTGCCGTTGACCCCGGCGAGCACCGGGGTGCGGTGCACCACCGGCAGCACCTCGCTCGCCATCTCCACCACGATCTCGTTGGCGTTGCCGTAGGCCAGCAGCCCGGCGAGCGAACCGCGCCCCGCCATCCGGTAGCGGCCCGAGTTGTACAGCACGATCAGGTCGATGCCGCCGGATTCCTCGCACTTGGCGGACAGCCCGGTGCCCGCGCCGCCGCCGATGATCGGTTCGCCCCGATCGGCCATGCCCCGGAATCGGCGCACCAGGGTCTCCCGGTCGAACCGCGTCATGCCCGTCCTCCTCGCGCGCGGACCTCGTCGAAGGCGCCGAGCAGCGCTTCGACGAAGCGGTCGTCGTTGATGTCGTGCGGGACGCGCACCAGGCGCCGCTGCTCGGTCTGGTGCACCTCCGCCTCCAGGGTCTCGAACAGGGCCCGGTCGGCGGCCGGGTCGTGGAAGGGCTGCCCCGGGACGTCCAGCAGCGAGACGCCGCCCTCGGGCAGCAGGAACCGCACCGGACCGGTGCAGGCGTTGAGCTTCGCGGCCAGGAACCGGGCGATCTCGCGGCATTCGTCCGCCGTGGTGCGCATCAGCGTGACCTGCGGGTTGTGCTCGTAGAACAACCGGTTCCGGTACCGCTCCGGCACGGTGTCCGGCGCCCCGAAGTTGACCATGTCGAGCGCGCCGCAGGAGCCGACGTAGGGCACGCCGCTGCGCGCGATCGCGTCCAGCCGGGTCTCGCCCGCGCTCATCACTCCCCCGGCGACCAGGTCGCACACCTCGGTGGTGGTGATGTCCAGGACCGCTTCGACGAGCCCGTCGGCGACGAGCTTCTCCATGGCGCGGCCGCCGGTGCCGGTCGCGTGGAACACCAGCGGGTCGTGGTCGGTGGCGAGCCGGTTCGCGGCCTCGGTGACGCAGGGCGTGGTCACCCCGAACATCGTCAGCGCCACCGCGGGCAGCTGCTCCACGGCCGGCACGGTGTTGCGCACGGCCCCGGCCAGCGCGTGCGCGGCGTTGCCGAGCACCTGGCGGGAGATCCGGTTGAGCCCGGCGACGTCGGTGACCGCCGGGAACATCGCGATGTCCGACGCGTCCACGTAGGACGAGATGTCACCGGAGGCCACCGTCGAGACCACCAGCTTCGGCACCCCCACCGGCAGCGCCCGCAGCGCCGGGGTGATCAGCGCGGTACCGCCGGAACCGCCCAGGCCCAGCACCCCGCCCACACCGCGTCGCGCGCCGAGCCACCGCTCGAACGCCAGCGCCATCGCCACCACGGCCGTGCCGCGATCACCGGTGAACACCGCCGCGGCCCCGCGCGGGTGCGCGGCGGCCACCTCGGCGGCGGACACGTCGGGGGCATCGGCGGACTCCGCGCCGGACGTGCCCACGTCGACGGTGATCACTTCCACGCCCGCGTCGGCGACGAGCCCGGCGACGTAGCGCAGCTCCGCGGCCTTCGTGTCGAACGTGCCCACCACGTAAGCCCGGCCCATCGCACCGCCCCTGCTCCCGGAATCAGCCCGCGAGAACCCTACTGCCGATCCGGCCCCGGCACAGCCCGTTGATCACGGTTCACCGGCCGGGTCCGCCACCGGCGCGGCACGATCCGAGCACCGGGTCCCCGCACGACGACGGCCCCCGGGTGCGCCGGGGGCCGTCGTGGGGGTGCGTCACTTGCTCTTGCCACCGCCGAGGAAGCGGTTCTTCACCTGCTCGATCTTGGCCTTGTTCTTCGGGTCGCTCGCGTACCGCTTGGCCTGGTCGATCGCCTTCTTGCCCTGCGGGCTCTTGGCGAAGTCGGTCACCTTCTTGAACAACGACATAGCAGCTCCCAGTCGGGCCGGTCGATCACGCTGCACCCAGGTTACCGGCGAATCGGACATCCGATCGAGGGTGTGACCGGGCCGATCCGCCGCGTCGCCGGATCAGCCGAGCACCCCGCCGACCTGGGCGTGCCCCTTGAGCAGGT
Organism: Saccharopolyspora sp. 7B; assembly: GCF_020177435.1. Classification (NCBI taxonomy): domain Bacteria; kingdom Bacillati; phylum Actinomycetota; class Actinomycetes; order Pseudonocardiales; family Pseudonocardiaceae; genus Saccharopolyspora; species Saccharopolyspora sp. 7B. The sequence goes on from NZ_JAIUKC010000132.1 coordinate 27,389, forward strand.
TGCGGGCGATGGTGCGGCGCTGGATCTCGTCGGTGCCCTCGAAGATGCGCAGCAGCCGGATGTCCCGGTACCAGCGCTCGATGGGCAGCTCGCGGGTGTAACCCATGCCGCCGTGGATCTGCAGCATCCGGTCCACGATCTCGTTCGCCCTGGTGCCGCCGTAGAGCTTCGCGATGGACTGCGCGTGCCGGGAGTCGGCGCCCTGGTCGACCTGCCACGCGGCCTGCAGCACCAGCCAGCGCAGCGCCTCGATCTCCACCGCCGAGTCCGCGATCATCCACTGGATGGCCTGCCGGTCGGCGATGGGCGCCCCGAACGTCTGCCGGTTGCGGGCGTAGTCCATCGACATCTCCATCATCCGCTCGCAGCCGCCGAGGGCGCGGGCGGGCAACAGGTAGCGGCCGCGGCCGATCCACTGCATGGCCAGCTTGAAACCGCCGCCGACCTCGCCGAGCACGTTCTCCTCCGGCACCCGGACGCCCTCGAAGACCAGCGCTGCGGGCTGGCGGTCCCACTCGCCCATGATCTCGATGGGCTCCGACTTCCAGCCGGCGTCCCGGTCGGCGAGGAAGCAGGTGACGCCGCCGTCGGCGCCCTTCTCCTTGTCGGTGACGGCGAAGACCATGGTGAAGTCGGCATCGATGCCGCCGGTGATGAACGTCTTCTCCCCGTCGATCACCCACTCCGCGCCGTCCTTGCGGGCCGTGGTGCGGAGGTTCTTGGCGTCCGAACCCGCCCCCGGCTCGGTGATGGCGAAGCAGGACTTGCGCTCGCCCTCGATGGTGGGCACCAGGTAGCGCTGCTTCTGCTCCTCGTTGGCGTGGTAGAGGATGTTGTCCGCGTAGCCGCCGAAGCTGAACGGCACGAAGGTGCGGCCCAGCTCGATCTCGATCAGCGCGGTGAGCACGGCGGAGAGGTTCATGCCGCCGTACTCCTCGGGCGTCTGCACGCCCCAGAACCCGGCGTCGCGCGCCTTCTTGCGCAGTTCGGCCAGCTCCTCGCGGGTGAGGCCGCGTTCGTGGTCGCGCTCGCGGCGCAGCACCTCCGGCTCCAGCGGCATCAGCTCGCGCTGCACGAACGTGCGCACCCAGTCGCGGATGTCGCGTTCGGTCTCGGACAGGGAGAAGTCGACCATCGGTGGCGGGTCCTTTCGGCGAGGTCGGTGTGGCGAGGTCGGGGCTCAGGAGGATTCGGCGATGCGGCTGCGCAGTTCCCGCTTGAGCACCTTGTGGCTGGGACCCAGCGGCAGCTCGTCGACGAACACGACGCGGCGCGGGTACTTGTGGTGCGCGGTCTGCTCCGCGGCCCAGGCGATGATGGCCTTGCCCAGCGCCTCGTCCGGGTCCTCACCGCGTTCGGGCACCACGACCGCGCACACCTCCTCGCCGCGCCCCGGGTCGGGCAGGCCGATCACCGCGCACTGCGCGACGGCGGGGTGCCGGATCAGCAGCTCCTCCACCTCGCGCGGGTAGATGTTGTAGCCGTTGCGGATGATCAGGTCCTTCTTGCGGTCCACGATGGACAGGTAGCCCTCGGCGTCCTTGACGCCCATGTCACCGGTGCGGAACCAGCCGTCGACGAGCGCCGCCGAGGTGGCCTCCGGGTCGTCCAGGTACCCGGCGAACACGTTGTGGCCGCGGACCACGACCTCGCCGGTCTCCCCGGCGGGCAGCAGTTCGATCCGGTCCTCCACGGACGGTTCGGCGATCTCGACGTCGATGCCCCACAGCGCGTGCCCGACGGTGCCTGCGCGCGGCCCGAACGCGGGCTGGTTCACGGTGGCCGTCGGCGAGGTCTCGGACAGCCCGTAGCCCTCGTGGATCGGGGCGCCGAAGCGCCGCTGGAACCGCTCCAGCACCGCCACCGGCAGCGCCGCGCCACCGGACACGCACATCCGCAGCGAGGACAGGTCGTCGTCGTCCCCGGCGGCCTCCAGCATCCGGATGTACATGGTGGGCACGCCGTTGAGCTGGGTGATGCGGTGGTCCCGGATGAGCCGCAGCGCCTCGGCCGGGTCGAACTTGGGTTGCAGCACCAGCGTCGCGCCCGCCCGGAACGTGGTGTTCAGCGAGACGGTCTGCCCGAAGACGTGGAACAGCGGCAGGCAGCCGAGGATCAGGTCCTCGCGGCGGGTGTCGTTGGCGTCGAAGGCGTTCACCGTCGCGTTGAGCACCAGGTTCAGGTGGGTGAGCACCGCGCCCTTCGGCCGGCCGGTGGTGCCGCTGGTGTAGAAGATCACCGCGGGGTCGTCGGGCGCGCGGGTGGCGAAGGAGCGGACCGGTTCGGCCGCGGCCGCCGCCTCGCTCAACGAGTCCGGGGTCTCCGGGCCGGGCACCGACGGGCCGATCGAGACCAGCGGGATGCCGGCGCGGCGCGCCGATTCGGCGGCGAGCGCCAGCTGGCTCGTGTGCCCGACGACGAGCTTCGCGCCGGAGTTGCGCAGCAGGTACGCCGCCTCGTCCGGGACCAGCAGCAGCGGAACCGGCACCACGACCGCGCCCGCGGTGAGCACCGCGTAGTAGGCGCGCACGAAATCGATCACGTTGGGCGCCACGATCGCGACCCGGTCGCCCGGCTCGATCCCGCGAGCGCGCAGCGCGGCCGCGTGCGCCCGGACCTGCTCCCACAGCTCGCCGTAGGTCACCCGCTGCTCGCCCTCGACGACCGCGGGGTGCGCCGGGCGCAGCCGCGCCGGCTCGGCGAGGACCGAGGCGAGCGACAGCGTGGTGTGCGGCTCGACCCGCTCCGGGGACTCGTCGTCGTTGACCATCGTCCACCTCCGTGAGGATGTCGCCGGTGCGGGCGGCACGGTCGTCCGCCGTTGGACACCTGACGACTAACGTCGTTAGTTTTGGACTCTAGGACCACCCCGCGCACCGCGGCAAGAGCCGCGCACCGGACACTGATCGACACGATCCGCAGCGGACGCGGACGGGCACGGCGCCCACCGAGGGGGCGCCGACCGGCAGCGGGCGGCAGGCAGGAGCGCGGCATGGGCAGACCCAAGAGCCCCCAGCTCACCCGCGAACGCATCCGCGAACACGCGCTGGCGATCATCGACGGCCAAGGCCTCGAAGCGCTGTCCATGCGCAGGCTCGCCGACTCCCTCGGCGTCCGCGCCGCCTCGCTCTACAACCACGTGGCCACCAAGGAAGCGCTGCTGCACGACGTCGCCGACGGCGTGATGGGCACCGTCGACACCAGCGGGTTCGACATCGACTGGCCCACCGGCCTCACCCGCTGGGCCCGCTCCTACCGGGCCGCGCTCGCCGCCCACCCCAACCTGGTGCCGTTCATGGCGTCCGGACCGGCCCGCCGGGAGACCTCGCTGCGCCGCGCCGACGCCGTGCACGGCGGGCTGACCAGCGCGGGCTGGCCGCAGCGGTACGCCACGATGATCGGCGCCTCCACCAAGTTCCTGGTGCTCGGTGCGGCGATGGGCTCGTTCGCGGGCGGGTTCGTCGACGACGCCGAGGTCTACGACGAGCGGTTCCCGCACCTGCACGGCGCCCACCTGCTGCGCGAGCACGCCGCCGAGATCGACGACGACAGCTTCGAACTGGCGCTGCGGGCGCTGGTCGACGGCCTCCGCGCCCAGCACGCCCGGCTGTTCCCGCAGCGCTGAACTCCGCGCGCGGCGACGGGATCACGCTCACGTTCGGTTGACTGCGCTGTGTGATCTCCGTAGCGTTCCGGAGCACAACACAACACCGGACTACAACGCCGACGACGTCGTGCGGGAGAGTCTGCGCCCCGCCAGGAGCCCCTGGTCCGTGCAGGATGCGATTCCTGGGTGCAGCGCCGAAGGAGCAATCCTCCCCACCAAACTCTCAGGCCCCGCTACCGCGCGACAGCAGGCGATCACGGAGAAAAGCAGGGACCCGTGTCCCTCGCCCACGGTGCAAGCCGCCCTCGTGCGCGGTGAAACTCTCAGGCCAATGACTCCGGGGAGACCGGCAGCGCACGCCCGCGCCCATCGCCGTCGGAGGACCCCGGATATGGTTTCTGCTGGAAGTGGCCGCAACCGGTCCCCCTCGGACGTGATCGGTGCCCACCAGGAGGAGTTCCGCACCATGACGTCGTCGCCCCCCGCTCCGCGACGGACACCGCTGCACGAGGTCCACGAGTCCCTCGGCGCGCACTTCACCGACTTCGCGGGCTGGCGGATGCCGGTCCGCTACTCGGGGGACACCGCCGAGCACCAGGCGGTGCGGACCGCGGCCGGGTTGTTCGACCTCTCGCACATGGGCGAGATCGAGATCAGCGGCCCGGAGGCGGCCGCGGCGCTGGACCACGCGCTCGTCGCGAACGCGTCCGCGATCACGGTGGGTCGCGCCCGCTACACCATGCTGTGCAACACCGAGGGCGGCGTGCTCGACGACCTCATCGTCTACCGGCTGGACGAGCAGCGGTTCCTGGTGGTCGCCAACGCGGCCAACGCGGCCGTGGTCTCCGCCGAGCTCGCCGAGCGCATCGCCGGGTTCGACGCCGCGCACCGCGACGTCTCCGACGAGTACGCGCTGATCGCCGTGCAGGGACCGGAGTCGGTGTCGATCTTGGCGCCGCTGACCGGCACCGACCTGTCCACCGTGAAGTACTACGCCGGGTATCCCAGCGAGGTCGCCGGGAAGCAGGTGCTGCTGGCGCGCACGGGCTACACCGGCGAGGACGGCTTCGAGCTGTTCACCTCCCCCGCGGACGCGCCCGCGGTGTGGCGCGCGCTGACCGACTCCGGCGCCGAGCGCGGACTGGTCCCGGCGGGGCTGTCCTGCCGCGACACGCTGCGGCTGGAGGCGGGCATGCCGCTGTACGGCAACGAGCTGTCCGCCTCGCTCACCCCGTTCCACGCGAACCTGGGGCGCGTGGTGAAGCTGGACAAGCCCGGTGACTTCATCGGCAAGGCCGCGCTGGCGCAGGTCGCGGCGGCTCCGACGGAGCGCACCCTGGTGGGGCTGCGCACCGACGCGCGCCGCGCGCCCCGGCACGGCTACCCGGTGCTCGCCGACGGCGCCGAGATCGGCGAGATCACCAGCGGCGCCCCGTCCCCGACGCTCGGTCACCCGATCGCGATGGCCTACGTGGACCGCGCGCACAGCGCGCCCGGTACCGCGGTGCAGGTCGACATCCGCGGCAAGTCCATCGACGCCGAAGTCGTGGAACTGCCGTTCTACCGCCGCAAGGCCTGACACACGCCCGCAACGGGCTCTCGAAACCTTGACCGGACCGGGCCGGACCCGTCCGGCGCAGCCCAGATCGAACACCAGGAGGCAATTGCTCATGTCGACACCGGACCTGTTCAACGACCGGCTTGCGGTGGTGGATCCGGAGGTGGCCGCTGCTGTGGGGGCGGAGCTGGGTCGTCAGCAGAACACG
>NZ_JAIUKC010000133.1:0-16207 GCF_020177435.1 Saccharopolyspora sp. 7B
CACGCCGCCCGCGGCGCCGCCGCCGCCGCCCCCCCCCCCCCCCCCGGGGGGGGGGGGGGGGGGTGCCGGGGTCGGTGCGGGGTGGGTTCAGCCGAGCCGTTCGATGACGGTGGCGATGCCCATGCCGCCGCCGACGCACAGGGTGGCCACGCCGTAACGCTGCTCGCGGCGTTCGAGTTCGTCGATGAGGGTGCCGAGGATCATGGCACCGGTCGCGCCGAGCGGGTGGCCCATGGCGATGGCGCCGCCGTTGACGTTGACCTTCTCGTGCGGCAGGTCGAATTCCTTCATGAACCGCAGCGGAACCGCGGCGAAGGCCTCGTTGATCTCGACCAGGTCGATCTGGTCGATGGTCAGGTCCGCCTTGGCGAGCGCCTTGCGCACGGCGGGTCCGGGGCCGGTGAGCATGATCGTCGGGTCGGCTCCGCTGAGCGCGGTGGAGACGACGCGGGCGCGCGGGCGCAGGCCGGTGCGGTCGCCGAGGCTCTCGCTACCGATGAGGGCGAGCGCGGCGCCGTCGACGATGCCGGACGAGTTGCCGGGGGTGTGCACGTGGTCGATGCGCTCCACCCAGTGGTACTTCTGCAGGGCGACCGCGTCGAATCCGCCCATGTCGCCGATGGCGGCGAACGACGGCTGGAGACCGCCCAGGGAGTCGGCGGTGGTGCCGGGCCGGATGTGCTCGTCGCGGTCCAGCACGGTGCGGCCGTTGCGGTCGACGACGGGCACCACGCTGCGGGCGAAGCGGCCGTCGGCCCAAGCCTTGGCGGCCCGGTTCTGGGATTCGGCGGCGTAGGCGTCGATGGTGGCGCGGTCGAAGCCTTCGAGGGTGGCGATCAGGTCGGCGCCGATGCCCTGGGGCACGAAGGACGTGTCGAAGTTCGTCTCGGGGTCCATCGCCCAGGCACCGCCGTCGGAGCCCATCGGCACTCGCGACATGGATTCGACGCCGCCCGCGAGGACGGCGTCCTCCCAGCCGGAACGGACCTTCTGGGCGGCGACGTTGACGGCTTCGAGCCCGGATGCGCAGAAGCGGTTGAGCTGGACGCCGCTGACGGTGTCGGGCAGGCGGGCGGCGAGCGCGGCGGTCTTGGCGATGTCGCCGCCCTGGTCGCCCATCGGGGAGACGACGCCGAGCACGAGGTCGTCGATCAGCTCGGGGTCGAGGCCCGGGTGGCGCCTGCGGAGTTCGTCGACGAGTCCGACGACGAGGCTGATCGGTTTGGTCCCGTGCAGCGAGCCGGTTTTCTTGCCGCGTCCGCGCGGGGTGCGGATCGCTTCGTAGACGAGCGCCTCGGACATGGGCGACGTGCCTCCTCGTTGCGGCCTGGTTCTCCATCCAGAGTGTGACACCAGCACTGTCACAGTCAATGGCGTGCGGGTGCGAGGAAGGGAACCTTTCTGCCACTGGTGACCGGAAGGTTCCCTTCCTCGTACCCGGTCGGCACGGGTGAGGGCGGCGCCGTGACCGGAAGCTTCCCCTGCTCAGGTCATCCAGGACAGCACCGGCGTCGACTGCAACGCCACCAGCACGCACATCAGCAGCAGGAATCCGAGGCTGAACGGCAGGACGCGGCGGAACAGGTCCCCTTCACGCCCGGCCATGCCGACGGCGCCCGCGGCGATCGCCAGGTTCTGCGGGGAGATCATCTTGCCGAGCACACCGCCGGATCCGTTGGCGGCGGCCGCGAGCATCGGTTCGATCCCGGCCTGTTCAGCCGCGGTCACCTGCAGCGCCCCGAACAACGAGTTCGACGAGGTGTCGGATCCGGTGACGGCGACGCCGAGCCAGCCGAGGATCGGCGAGAGGAACGCGAACAGCCCGCCGGTGGCGGCCATCCAGGTGCCGAGCGTCGCGGTCTGCCCCGAGGTGTTCATGACGTAGGCGATGGCGAGCACCGCCATCACGGTGACGATCGGCAACGCGAGCTGCCGGTAGGTGGCGCCGTAGCGGCCGAGCGCGTCGCGCGCCTGGATCCCGATCACCGGAATGGTGATGAGCCCGGCGATCAGCAGCAACGATCCGGCGCTGGACAGCCAGTTCAGCTTGAACTCGGTGAGCGACAGCGCGTCCCCGCCCGCGTCGCGGACGTCCAGCCCTGGCCAGCCGAACTTGAACGTGACGGTCTCGAGCAGATCGGCGACGGGCCCGAGCTGGGCGACGACGAACACCGCGATGATGATCAGGTATGGCGCGTAGGCGCGGAGCACTTCGCCGCGCCCGTCGACACCTCCGGTCGCGGGCGGTTCCGCTCCGCGCGGCGTCCACACCCGCAGCAGCAGCACGGTCGCCCCGGCCGCGAGCAGCGCCGCGATGATGTCGGTCAGCGGCACGGACACGTAGTTCGCGGCGGCGAACTGGGCGACGGCGAAGGTGATGCCGCAGGTGAGGGTGGCCGGGAGGGTTTCGCGCACGCCCCGCACCCCGTCGATGATGCCGACGAGCACCATCGGCACGATCACCGCGAGAACCGGGGTCTGCCTGCCCGTCATGGCGCCGAGCTCGTCCAGCGGCAGTTCGGTGACGCTGGCCAACGTGACCAGCGGCGAGGCGAGCGCTCCGTAGGCGACGGGCGCGGTGTTCGCGACGAGCGCCACGACGGCCGAGGTCATGGGGCTGATCCCGAGCGCCAGCAGCATCACCGTGGTGATCGCGACCGGGGTGCCGAAGCCGGCGAGCGCTTCGAGCAGCGCGCCGAAGCAGAACGCGATGATCACCGCTTGGATCCGCCGGTCCCCGCTGACCCGGGAGAAGCTCCGCTGCAGCACGTCGAAGTGCCCGGTGGTGACGGTCATCTGGTAGATCCAGATCGCGTTGATGACGATCCACAGGATCGGGAAGAAGCCGAACGCCGCGCCGAGCACGGCGGACAGCAGGGCCTGGTCGACCGGCATCGGGTACACGAACACCGCGACCGCGAGCGCGACGGCCAACGCGATGAGCGAGGCCTTCCACGCGGTCATGCGCGCGACACCCAGCAGGGCGAACAGGACCAGCAGCGGCAGGGCGGCCGCGAGGGCGCTCCAGCCGAGCGAACCGAACAGCGGGGCCAGGATCTGTTGGTACACGACCACTCCTTCGTGGCGGAGGCCGACGGGCCGAGACGGCGACGATAACCGCGCACCACTGCCGCTGGTAGCGCCGTCCGGCCCGGGTTCGGGGTGCGCTCAGCGCCTTGACGGGACGTCCGCTGCGGGCTCCGAGCAAGGGAACCTTCCGGTCACCGGTGCGATGAAGGGAACCTTCCTGCCACCCCCGCGCTCAACCCCGCAGCAACCCGTCCACCCCCACCCCGCGGATGGCCGCGTCGAGCACCTGCACGGTGTGCGCCATCGGCATGGCTTCCCCGCGCCGGTCGAGGGCGGCGCGGATCTGCATGGAGCACCCGGGGTTGGCGGTGACGAGCAGTTGCGCGCCGGTGTCGTGGACGTGGCCGGCCTTGCGGTCGCCGAGTTCGCGGGCGGCGTCGGGTTGGAGCAGGTTGTAGATCCCGGCGGAGCCGCAGCACAGTTCGCCGCGATCGATTTCGCGGAGTTCGATGCCGGGGATGTCGCGCAGCAGGTCGCGGGGTTGGCGGCGGATGCCTTGGCCGTGGCTGAGGTGGCAGGCGTCGTGGTACGCGACGGTGGCGGGCAGCGGGTGCCGGGTGGCGGCGGGTCCGAGTTCGGTGAGCAGTTCGGTGATGTCGCGGACCTGGGCGGCGAACCGTTCGGCCTTGGCGGCGTAGTGCGGGTCGTCGCGCAGCAGCCGCGGGTAGTCCTTGAGGGTGGAGCCGCAGCCGGCGGAGTTGATGACGACGTGGTCGACGCGGGTCTGCTCGAAGGTGTCGAGGAGGGCGCGGGCGAAGGCGGTGGCTTCGGCTTCGCGGCCGGAGTGTTCGCTGAGCGCGCCGCAGCACCCTTGCGCGGGTGGGATGACGACGTCGCACCCTTCGGCGGCGAGGACGCGGGCGGTGGCGGCGTTGACGTCGGGGAAGAAGGCGCTCTGCACGCAGCCGGTGATCATGCCGACGGTGGCGCGGCGCGGTCCGCGGGCGGGCACGCGGCGGCCGAGCCGGGGCGCCCGGGTGATGGGCGGTGCGAGGGATTCCATGGTGCGCAGGTGAGGCGGCAGCGCGTCGGTGATCCCGGTGCGGCGCAGCAGTGCTCCGATGCGGAGCCGTTGGTAGAGGGCGAGGGGTCCGCGGAGCGCGCGGAGCCTGCGCGGGTGCGGGAAGAGGGTGAAGATCGCGGTGCGCAGCAGCTTCTCCCAGCGCCCGCGGGTGTGGTTGCGTTCGATCTGGGCGCGGGTCTCGTTGATGAGGGTGCCGTACTGCACTCCGGAGGGGCAGGCGCTGACGCAGGCCATGCAGCCGAGGCAGGCGTCCATGTGGCCGACCATGGTGTCGGTCATGGGTTCGCCTTCGAGGCCTTCCTTCATGAGGTAGATGCGGCCGCGCGGCGAGTCCATCTCTTCGCCCCACAGGTCGTAGGTGGGGCAGCTGGGCAGGCAGAACCCGCAGTGGACGCAGTCGTCGACGAGTTCGCGTTGCGGCGGGTGCAGCGCGTCGAACGCTCCGCCGCGGAGCACGTCGTCGGGTTCGGTGTCGGTCATCGGATTCCTCCCGCGTGGCGGCCGGGGGCGAGTCGGTGTCCGGGGTCGAAGCGGTCCTTGAGCTGCCGGTCGAGCGCGGTCAGCGCGGCGGGTCGCGGCCCCCACGGGTCGAGGGCGGCGCGGACGGCGGGGGTGCCGCGTTCGAGCGCGGTGTAGCCGGGCAGTGCGCGCAGCGCGGTGACGAGCTCGGCGGCGGCGGCGGGGTCGGCGGCGCCGGGGAGTCCGGCGTGCAGGACGCCGAGTCCGGCGGCGCCGCGCAGCGCGAGCGGCAGTGCGGTGCGGGTGGCGGCTCGGTCGGCGGCGCGGAGCAGGTCGGCCAGCGCGGCCGGTTCGGTGCCGATGCGCAGGCCGGTGCCGTCGGCGGGGAAGGGGTGCGCGCCCCACCAGCCGGGCGGGTGCTCGTGGACTTCGCCGCCGACGGTGCGGGCGAGCGCGTCGGCGCGGGCGTGGGTGGCGTCGGGGCGGCCTTCGAGCTGCGCGGTGATGGTGATGGGTCCGCCGGGTTCGGGCCGGTCGAGTTCGATGGCGGTGGGCATGGCCTGGCTGTGCCGGTGGGCGTCGACGATGCCTGCGGCGTCGCCGGGGTCGTGGGTGGTGCTGCTGATCCAGCGGTGTTCGGCGGCGAGGGGGTGCAGCCGGAACACGGCTTCGGTGATGACGCCGAGGGTGCCGAGGGATCCGGTGTAGAGCTTGCCGAGGTCGTATCCGGCGACGTTCTTGACGACGTTGCCGCCGGAGGTGGTGGTGGTCCCGTCGGCGAGGACGACGGTGATGCCGATGAGCAGGTCGCGGATTCCGCCGAAGTAGTGCCGGGCGGGTCCGGAGGTGCCGGTGGCGACGACGCCGCCGACGGTGGCGGTGGGCTGCGGCGGATCGATGGGCAGCCGTTGACCTGCTGCGGCGGCGGTGTCGTGCAGCGCGCGCAGCGGGGTTCCGGCGCGGGCGCTGATGACGAGGTCGCCCGCGGCGTGTTCGAGGATGCCTGCGCAGGGCGCGAGGTCGAGCAGCAGGTCGGCGGAGGTGGGCGCCGGTCCCCAGTCGAGTCTGCTGCCGGAGCCGCGGGGCACGACGGTGAGGTCGTGGTCGGCGGCGGCGCGCAGCGCGTGGGCGACGTCGGCGGTGTCGGCGGCGGTGACGACCCAGCGGGGCCGGATGCCGGCGATCTCGTCGTGTTCGGTGGCGTCGCGGAGGCGGTCGCCGAGCCGATCGTGGAGGGCGGCGCGGGTGGTGGTCATCAGAACTGGTCCGCCAATCCTGCTTCGGTCAGCGGGTGCACGCCGCGGCGGGGGCCGGGGACTTCGCCGCACAGCCGCGGCGTGGGGAACACCTTGCCGGGGTTGCAGATCCCGGCGGGGTCGAACGCGCACCGCAGGAGTTGCATGGTGTCGAGGTCGTCGTCGGTGAACATGCGGCCCATGTACTTGACCTTGTCGGCGCCGACGCCGTGCTCCCCGGTGATGGAGCCGCCGTGTTCGATGCAGAGGTCGAGGATGGCGCCGGAGACGGCTTCGGCGCGTTCGGCGGCGCCGTCCTCGGCGTCGTCGAACAGCACGAGCGGGTGCAGGTTCCCGTCTCCGGCGTGGAAGACGTTGGCGACGCGAACGCCGGAGTCGGCGGAGAGGCGGGCGATGCGGCCGAGCACTTCGGGCAGCGCGGTCCGCGGGATCACCCCGTCCTGGACGATGTAGTCGGGGCTGATGCGGCCGACGGCGGCGAACGCGGATTTGCGGCCTTTCCAGATGGTGGCGCGTTCCTGGTCGTCGGCGGCGACGCGGATCTCGAAGGCCCCGTGCCGGTCGCAGTGCCGCTTCACCTCGGCGAAAGTGTGCTCGACTTCGGCGGTGGGCCCGTCGAGTTCGACGACGAGGACGGCGCCCGCTCCGTCGGGGTATCCGCAGTGGACGGCTTGTTCGGCGGCTTCGATGGCGAGCGCGTCCATCATCTCGATGGCGGCGGGGGTGACTCCGGCGCTGATGATGGCGGAGACGGCGGCGCCCGCGTCGTCGGTGGTGCGGAAGCCGGCGAGCAGGGTCTGCACGGCTTCGGGTGCGCGCAGCAGCCGCACGGTGATCCGGGTGACGACGCCGAGGGTCCCTTCGCTGCCGATGAACGCGCCGAGCAGGTCGTAGCCGGGTGCTTCGCGGGCGGTGCCGCCGAGTTCGACGAGTTCTCCGTTCGGCAGCACGACCTGCAGCCCGAGCACGTGGTGGGTGGTGAACCCGTACTTGAGGCAGTGTGCGCCGCCGGAGTTCTCGGCGACGTTGCCGCCGACGGAGCAGACCTGCTGGCTGGAGGGGTCGGGCGCGAAGTAGTAGCCGTGCGGGGCGGCGGCGCGGGTGACGTCGAGGTTGATGACGCCGGGTTCGACGACGGCGCGTTCGTTGGCGATGTCGACGTCGAGGATGCGGCGCATCTTGGCGGTGACGATGAGGACGCCGTCGGAGTGCGGGAGCGCCCCGCCGGACAGGCCGGTGCCGGAGCCGCGCGCGACGAACGGCACGTCCTGCTCGGCGCAGGCGGTGACGACGTGCTGGACCTGTTCGGTGGTTTCCGGGAGGACGACGACGGCGGGCACGACGCGGTGGCTGGCGAGCCCGTCGCATTCGTAGGTGCGCAGCCGTTGCGGATCGGTGATCACCGCGCGTTCGGGCAGCGCGGTGCGCAGGTGCCGCACGAGCCGGTCGAGGTCGGGGGCGGTCGCGGCGCTGGTGGTGGACATGGGCACGCCTCCTCACCACTGAGGATTTCGCTATGCGGAAGCAACATTCCGTCCGTCGGGAACTCTAAGCGGATCGCCGCATAGATACAAGAGGCCGACGAGGCATCGCCGCACCCCCATTGTGCTCCTCGTCACCACCTCCGAGGTTCGGCGCGGAGCGGAAACCGCGGAACGTCCGCGGCCCGCCACCGGCACTGGCTACGCTCTCTGAAAACGTTCGGAAGTCGGGGAGACTTTTCATGTCCAGCGCCCAGCAGCGCGTCCGGGAGATGCTGTCCCGTTTCGAGGAGCAGGCGGCGGCCGCGGCACAGCTCAAGGACAAGATGAGCGAGATCCGCGGCGAGGCGCGCAGCCAGGACGGTGCGGTCACCGTGACCGTCGCCCCGTCCGGCGCGGTGCTCGACCTGCGGCTGAGCCCGGAGGCGATGCGCCGCTCGCACACCGAGCTGCAGCAGACGATCGTGCAGACCATCCGGCAGGCCACCCAGCGGGCCGCGGAGACGATGAACGCCACCGTGGAACCGGTGCTGGGCGATCGGGCCGAGCAGTTCCGCGAGGCCTACCAGGCGCACGGGGCGCAGCCGCCCGCGGACGTCGACGCGGCGGCGGAACCCGCGCCGAGACCGGCACCGCCCGCGGCCGACCGGCCCGCCCAGCCGCCGCGGTCCCGCCCGAACCGGCCCCTCCGCGACGACGACCCCGGTGACGAGGACTTCTCCCGCGACTCCTTCCTCCGCTGAACCGACGAACGCAGAACCCGCGAACGCAGAACCGGTCGACGCAGAACCGGTCGACGCAGGACGGGCGAACGCGATCGGCGCTGCATCGACGGACCGACACCGGCGACCACGAGCCCGGATCGACCGTTCCCGGCGGCCGCCCGGACGCGACCGGTCACCGGCGCGCCGCGCTCATCCCCGCGCGATCAGCAGCGGCACGTGCTGTTCGGCCGCGGTGAGCGAGCCGTGGTGGCCGCGCAACGCGGATTCGCCGGGTTCGGCCGCGGACCGCACGACCGCGCCGTCGCGCAGCACGGCGATGACCTCGCCGATGCGCGAGCGCACCTCGTCGGTGACGACGGGGCCGAACCACCCGTCGTCGACGGCCTGCTCGCGGGTCACGACGGCGCCGCGCTCCCCCAGCACGTCCCGCCAGGCGTGCAGCACGTCGTCGCGCGCCCCCGGCAGCGGGTAGAGGTGGCGGGCGCGGGGTTCGCCGCCGATGAGCCGCAGCCCGGCGCGCAGCGCGGGTTCGGAGTCGGCGTCGACGGCGTCGGCCGGGTCGACGGCGACCATGCCGTGGTCGGCGACGACGAGCAGCACCGATTCCGCGGGCAGCCGTTGCAGCAGCGAGTCGACGAGCCGGTCGACCTGGGCGAGCTGGATCCGCCACGGCAACGAACCGGGCCCGTGCACGTGGCCGACGAGGTCGAGGTGGCCGTGGTAGCCGTAGCACAGCGCGGGCCCGGGCTCGGCGAGCGCGGCGAGCAGTTCCGCACCGAGGTCGCCGAGCGCGTGCACGCCGCGGAACTCGCCGCCGCGCAGCGCGGCCCTGGTCAGCCCGGTCCCGCCGAACTCGGCGGGCGCGACGGAGCGGACGGCCACCCCGGCTTCGGCGGCGCGTTCCAGCGCGGTCGGGGTGGGCTGGGCGGTTTCCGGCGGCCACTCGTCGAGCAGCCCGCGCCGCCGCCCGTCGGCGCCGCGGCTCACCCACGCCAGCGGGTGCAGCAGACCGCCGGAGGGTTCGGCGAAGGTGTAGCCGACGATCCCGTGCTCACCGGCGCGCCGCCCGGTGCCGAGCGAGGTGATGCTGGTGGCGGTGGTCGTGGGGAATCCGGCGACGAGCGGTTCACCGGTGGCCAGCGAGTTCAGCGCCGGCGCGTCGGCGGCGTGCTCGCGCAGCAGCGACCAGCCGAGCCCGTCGACGAGCAGCACGGCCGCCGAACGGCACCGCGGGATCCCGAGCACGTCGGTGAACCCGGCGGTGCCGAGGGCGGCCAGCGTGGAGGGCAGCACGTCGGACAGCGCCCGGTCCGCCGCGGGGGTGACCATCCAGTCCATGCCGCACCTCTTCCGACTCAGATCCCCAGCGAGCGCCCCACGATCTCCTTCATGATCTCGGTCGTGCCGCCGTAGATGGTCTGCACGCGCGAGTCGAGGAACGCCTTCGCGACGGGGTATTCCAGCATGTAGCCGTAGCCGCCGTGCAGCTGCAGGCAGCGGTCCACGACGCGCTTGTTCATCTCGGTGAGCCACCACTTGGCCATGGCGGCGTGTTCCACGCTCAGTTCACCGCGGACGTGGTCGGCGACGCAACGGTCGGCGAACACGCGGCCGATCTGCACCTCGGTGGCCATCTCGGCCAGTTCGAAACGGGTATTCTGGAACTTGCCGATGGGGCGGCCGAAGGCGGTGCGGTCCCGGCAGTACTGCTTGGTGATCTCCAGGATCTTCTCGGCGCTGGCGGCGGCGGCGACGGCGATGGACAGCCGTTCCTGCGGCAGGTTCTGCATCAGGTAGATGAAGCCCTGGCCCTCTTCGCCGAGCAGGTTCGCCGCGGGCACCCGCACGTCGTTGAAGTACAGCTCGGCGGTGTCCTGGGACTTCTGCCCGATCTTCTCCAGGTTGCGGCCGCGTTCGAAACCGTCCATGCCGCGCTCGACGACGAGCAGGCTGATGCCCTGCGCGCCCGCGTCCGGGTCGGTGCGGGCGGCGACGATCACCAGATCGGCGTTGATGCCGTTGGAGATGAACGTCTTCTGCCCGTTGAGCACGTAGTGGTCGCCGTCGCGGACCGCGGTGGTGCGCATGCCCTGCAGGTCGCTGCCCGCGCCGGGTTCGGTCATGGCGATGGCGCTGATGATCTCGCCAGTGCAGAAGCCGGGCAGCCAGCGCCGCTTCTGCTCCTCGGTGGCCAGCCGGGTCAGGTAGGGGATGTTGATGTCGCTGTGCACGGGCACGCCGAAGCCGTTGATACCGGCGTTGACGAGCTCTTCGTCGAACACCACGTTGAACCGGAAGTCGTCGACTCCCCCGCCGCCGTAGGTCTCGTCGACGGCGATGCCGAGCAGGCCCTGCTCGCCGGCGGCCAGCCACGCGTCGCGGCTGACGACGCCCGCTGCCTCCCACTCCTCCTGGTGCGGGAGGAGTTCTTTGGCGATGAACGCCTTGGCGGTCTCGCGGAAGGCCTCGTGCTCGGCTTCGAACAGTTCCCTGCGCATGCGGGTCACGCTTCCTCTCGGGCCTGGTGGATCGCGCCGGACGCCAGCAGGTCCGCCGCGGTGGGCACCTGCCAGTCGGCCAGCACCGCGGTGTCCGGGGCGGGGACCGGGCGCGGCGGTGAACTCGGGGTGCGGGAGAACCGCGGTGCGGGCGCGGGCTGCAGCACGCCACCGGGGCTGGGCAGGGTGCCGCGGGCCTGCAGGTGCGGGTGCTGCCGGGCTTCGCTCATGGACAGCACGGGGGCGACGCAGGCGTCGGAACCGTCGAAGACCTCGGTCCACTCGGCGCGAGTGCGGCTCGCGAAGGTCGCGGCGAACCGCTCGCGCAGCGCGGGCCAGTTCGCCGGGTCGTCGCGGTCCGGGAGGTCGTCGAGGCCGAGGCGGTCGACCAGCTCGGCGTAGAACTTGGGTTCCAGCGCGCCGACCGCCACGTGCTCGCCGTCGGAGGTCTCGTACACGTCGTAGTAGGGCGCGCCGGTGTCGAGCAGGTTCGTGCCGCGCCGCTCCTGCCACGCGCCGGCGGCGGCGAACCCGAACAGCATCGAACCCAGGTGCGCGGCACCGTCCACGATGGACGCGTCGACGACCTGGCCCTGCCCGGTGCTGCGCGCGTTCAGCACCGCGGACAGCACGCCCACCGCCAGGTACAGGGCGCCGCCGCCGAAATCGCCCAGCAGGTTCGCCGGGACCTGCGGCGGGCCACCGCTGCGGCCGATGGCGTGCAGCATGCCGCTCAACGCGATGTAGCCGATGTCGTGGCCCGCGGTCTGCGCCAGCGGACCGTCCTGGCCCCAGCCGGTCATCCGGCCGAACACCAGCTTCGGGTTCCGCTCCCAGCACTGCTCGGGACCGACGCCGAGGCGTTCGGCGACCCCCGGCCGGAAGCCCTCGATGAGCACGTCGGCGCGTTCGGCCAGCGCCAGCACCGTCTCCGGGCCCTGCTCGTGCTTGAGGTCCACCGAGATCGCGCGCTTGCCCCGGTCCAGCAGGTCGTGCTCGCCGGGAGCCCCGCCGGGGCGGCCGACGCGGACCACGTCCGCGCCCAGGTCCGCCAGCAGCATCCCGCAGAACGGAGCGGGTCCGAGGCCCGCCAGCTCCACCACCCGCAGGCCCGCGAGGGGGCCGTCACCTCTTGCCGTCACGCCTGCACCTCTCCGCCAGCGGCCGCACGCCGCGCACGACACCGTGTCGCGACGCAATCAGTGTTACATCGTTGGTGTCACAGCGGTCAAGGAGTAAGCTCCCCGACCATGCTCCGAACCGCGGACGAAGAGCTGACCATCGACGAGTTGGCCGCGCGCGCCGGCGTCACCGTGCGGACCGTTCGCTTCTACGCGTCCCGCGGTCTGCTGCCCCCGCCCCGGCTCCGCGGGCGGCTGGGCCTCTACGGCGGCGACCACCTGGCGCGGCTCGACCTCATCCGGGAACTGCAAGCGCTCGGGTTCACCCTCTCCGCCATCGAACGGCACCTGGAGCGGATCCCCGACGACGCCACGGCCGAAGACCTCGCGCTGCACCGCGCACTGCTCGCGCCGTGGACCAGCGACCAGAGCGAAGACCTCACCCGGCACGAGCTCAGCCAGCGCGCCGGGCGGCAGCTCGACGACGAGCTCGTCGGCAAGCTCGTCTCGCTCGGCATCCTCCAAGCCCTCGACGACGACCTCAGCCGGGTGCGGCTGTCCAACTCCGCCATGCTCGGCGTCGGGCTGCAGATCCTCGACCTCGACCTGCCGCAGGGCATGCTCCTCGAAGCCAAGGACATCGTCGAGCAGCACACCTCGCAGATCGCCGTCGAGCTGCGCGAACTGTTCGCCGCGAACGTGCTGCGGCCCTACCTCGAACGCGGACGGCCCGAAGAAGAGCGGGAACGGGTGCACGTCGCCACCCAGCAGCTGCGGCCGCTGACCATCCACGTGCTCGTCAACGGGTTCCAGAACGCGATCAACGACGTCATCCGCGACCACGTCTGATCGGCGGAAGGGAACCTTCCTGCCACCGACGCGAGCAAGGGAACCTTCCGATCACCGGTGCGATGAAGGGAACCTTCCGATCACCGGTGCGGTGAAGGGAACCTTCCTGCCACCCGGCCCGCCGCCGGTGCGCCGAGCGCTCGGCGGTCACCGGTAGCGATCCGGACAGCGGCCCGTTCGAGCGAGCCGGCTCCTCGGACGGCCGAACCCGGGGGCGCGCCAGGCACGAGCCCCGAACACGCGGTGCAGCCGGGCCCCCGCACCCCGCTCCCGACGGCACCCGTCCGCCTACTGGCCAAACGGGCCTCCGGTGCGGTTTCATCGGCGAGGTCACCACGAACCTCGCGTCACGCACGTGGCCGCCTCGTGAGTGGAGGAGCCACATGAGCACATCACCGGCACCGACGCTGACCGCGACCATCCCGCACCTGTTCGAGCGCAACGCGACCGAGCACCGGGACCACCCGGCGCTGACCGCGGACGGCCGGACCTGGAGCTGGGGCGAGGCGGCGGAGGCGGTGCAGGACCTCGCCGCGGGCTTCGCCGACCTCGGGTTGCAGCGCGGCCAGACGGTGGTGCTGATGATGTCGAACGGCGCGGAGCAGTGGCTGGCCGACGTCGCCGCCACGCACCTCGGGGCGGTGCCGATCGCCGTGCACCCCGCGTCGAGCTCCGGCGAGATCCGCGACGTCACGCGGCACAGCCGGGCGCACATCGCCGTGCTCGGCAACGTCCACCACGTGCGCCGCTGGTCGGCGGCGCTGCGCGAACCGGACGCGCTCGGCCACGTCATCGTCGTCGACGAGGCCGCGGTCCCCGCGGAGGACACCCGCTTCCGCACCTGGGCGACGCTGCGCGAACGCGGCGGCGGGCTGCTGCGGCAGGACCCGGAGCTGGTTCGGCGGCGCACCGCGGACGTGGTGCCGGACGATCCGGTGACCGTGCTCTACTCCCCCGACGCGATCGGGATGCAGCGGGCCGTGGTGCTGACCCACCGCAACGTGCTCGCCGCAGCCTCCGCCCGGCAGCTGGTCACGGGCGCGCCGCCGCACGCCGGGACCTTGTGCTACCTGCCGATGGCGCACATGTCGGAGCGCGCGGGCAACGTCTACAGCGCCATCCACGACGTCGCGCACGTGCACTTCTGCAACGGCATCGCCGAGGCCGTGCGGGTGCTGCCGCAGGTTCGTCCGCACACGTTCTTCGGGGTGCCGCGGATGTGGGAACGGCTCGCCGCCCTCGCCCGCGCCCAGCCCACCGCGCACACCGCGGCCGAGAAGCACGAGGTGCTCAGCGGGCTCGGCCTCGACGGCACCGTGTGGGGCGCGAGCGGGGGGGCGCCGCTGCGCCGCGACCTGCTGGAGCTGTTCTCCGGGCTCGGCTTCGACATCTTCGAGACGTGGGGGTCGACCGAGTCCAGCGGCTGGGCCACCACCAACCGGCCGGGCGCGGTGCGCTTCGGCACCGTCGGCACCCCGCTGCCCGGCGTCGAGGTCCGCATCGAAAAGGACGGTGAAGTGCTGGTGCGCGGCCCCGTGGTCTGCGCGGGGCACCTGCAGGAGGACGGCCTGGTCCGGGCGGCGGCGGGCGCCGACGGCTGGTTGCGCACCGGGGACGTCGGGCACGTCGACGACGGCTACCTCACCATCACCGACCGCAAGAGCGAGTTGATCATCAACTCGCACGGGGAGACCGTCGCCCCCAGCGTCGTGGAGAACGCGCTGCGCGCGCATCCGCTGATCGGGCACGCGCTCGCCTTCGGCGACGGCAGGCCGCACGTCGTCGCGCTGGTCGTGCTCGACGAGGACACCGCGCCTGCGTGGGCCTCCGCGCACGGCATCGGCACCACCGATCTCGCCGAGCTCGCCCGCGACGCGCAGGTGCTGGCCGAAGTGGACCGCGCGGTGGACGCGGCCAACGCCGCGCTGGGCAGCTCCGGCCAGGTGCGCGCGCACCGCGTGCTGGACCGGCCGTGGGGTGCGGCGGGTGGCGAGCTCAGTCCCGCGTTGAAGTTGCGGCGGCGCGTCATCCACACCAAGTACGCCGAGGTGCTGGACGAGCTGTACGGCTGACGGGCCGGCCGCGAGCAGGGGAACCTTCCGGTCACGAGTGCGATGAAGGGAACCTTCCTGTCACCGGAGTTCGAACGAACGGACGCCTCCGCACCTAGCCTCATCCTCTCCACTTTGGAGTGATCCACTCCAGCCGCGGCGCTCGATCCAGATGAGCCGAGGGTGACCACCTCCCCGTCCGTGAACCCCACGATCTGGTGATCTTCGGTCGCAGGTGCGGAAATCGCGGGGCCGCTGCCGATAGATCTGTGCGGAGTCTTCCCCACTACCTCTTGGAGGCGCACCGACATGGCTGCCACCCGCTTCATCCGCGGTCTTCTGCTCGCGGCGACGGCCGTCCTCGTGCTCACCCCGGCGACGGCGGGCGCGGCTGCGACGCAGAGCGACCTGACCTTGACGATCGCGGCGAAGGACCGGGCGGAGTTGCCGCGCACGGTGTCGCTGCGCTGCGAGCCGGTGGGCGGTTCGCACCCGAACGCGGCGGCGGCCTGCGACAGCCTGACCACGGCGGGCGGCGACTTCGAGCAGCTCGGCCAGGCGCACACCGGCCAGTGCACGATGGAGCTGAAGCCGGTGGTCGGCACGGCGCACGGCACCTGGCAGGGCCGCCCGGTCCACTTCGAGAAGGAGTTCGGCAACCAGTGCGTGGCGGCGTCCGCCGCGGGGGCCGTGTTCGACTTCTGAGTTCTCCCGTCCGCAGGGCACCGGATCCGGCCGAGCGCCGCGCCGGTGCCCCGCGGCATCGCCCCCTCGACGGATCCGCGCTGCTCCGGTCGCACTACGGTGGCGGTATGGCTGCCGAGAACGAAGAGCCCGCGTGTAGGCGCTGGCCGCACCGGATCTACGGGGTGGGCGAGGAACCGGATCCCCGGTTCACGCTGGCGAACGAGCGCACGTTCTTGGCGTGGATCCGCACCGCCTTGGCGTTGATGGCGGCGGGTGTCGGCGTGGAGGCGTTGAACGCGGCGATGTCGCCCGGCCCGGATCCGCTGCGGACCTCGCTGGCGGTACTGCTGCTGCTCGCGGGCGTGGTGTGCAGCGTGGCGGCGTTCGGCCGGTGGATGACGATGGAGCGGGCGCTGCGCACGAAGGCCCCGCTGCCGCCACCGAAGCTGGCGCCGGTCCTCGGGTTCGGGCTCGGCGTGGTCGGCGTGGCGGCGACGGTGCTGCTGCTGGTCAACGGGTTCTGAGCGTGCTGGGGCAGGGCCCGTGGGATCCGGGCTTGCAGGTCGAGCGCACGACCTTGGCCTGGCTGCGGACCGGGTTGACGTTCGTGGTGGGCCTGATGGTGCTGCTGCGGTTGCTGGCGCACCGCAGCGCGGTCGCGGCCGCGGTGTGCGCCGCGGTGGCGCTGCCGCTGGCGGCGGTGATCGCGGTCGCGTCGTGGCGCAGGCACCGGCAGGCGGAGCGGAACCTGCGCGCGGAGGAACCGCTGCCGGACGGCGTGCTGCAGGCGGCGTTCACCGCGCTCGCGCTGCTGGCCGGCGCGATCGGCGCGGTGTACGTGCTGCTGATGTGACGGCGCCCGCCCCCCGCCCCCCGGGGGGGGGGGCCCCCGGCGGGGGGGGGGCCCCCCGCGGGGGCGGGGGGGGGGCCCCCGGGGGGGGGGTGTAAAGGGGCCCCCCCGCCGGG
>NZ_JAIUKC010000133.1:16213-32029 GCF_020177435.1 Saccharopolyspora sp. 7B
GCCGCGCGGGGGGGGGGGGGGGGGGGGTTGTGGGGGGGGGGGGGGGGGGCGGGGGGCCCGCCCCCCCCCCGGCCCGGGGGGGGGGGGCCGCCGAGCGGAGGTCAGGCGACCGCGAGGTCGATCTGGACGTTCCCGCGGATGGCGTTGGAA
Organism: Saccharopolyspora sp. 7B; assembly: GCF_020177435.1. NCBI lineage: Bacteria > Bacillati > Actinomycetota > Actinomycetes > Pseudonocardiales > Pseudonocardiaceae > Saccharopolyspora > Saccharopolyspora sp. 7B. The sequence goes on from NZ_JAIUKC010000133.1 coordinate 16,364, forward strand.
TACGGGCACACCGAGTCGGCCTGCTCGGTGAGCTGCCGGGCCTGCTCCTGGTCGACGCCGGGGAGGCTGACCGACAGCGTGACCTCGAGCGCGTACCCGCCCGCGCCGTTGCTGCCGATGCCGACCTGGGCGGTCACCGAGGAGTCGGCGATGTTCGCCTTCGCCTTGCGGGCGACCAGCTGCAGCGCGCTGTGGAAGCAGGCTGCGTAACCGGCGGCGAACAGCTGCTCCGGGTTCGTGGAGTCGCCACCGGGTCCGCCCATCTCGCGCGGGACCGCCAGGTCGAGGTCGAGCACTCCGTCGGAGGAGCGGGTGCGGCCGCCGCGCCCTTCGCCGGTCGCGGTCGCTTCGGCGGTGTACAACGCTGCCATCTCAGTCTCCTTGTGTCGTGGTCCCGCGCAGGAGTTCGTCGGTGATGGGGACGCCGTCGGCGACGGCGGCCCTGGCCCGGTGCGCGGCCTGGTCCACGTTGGCGGTGAGCCGGTGCAGCGTGGAGCGCAGCGCCAGCACCTCCTCGAGTTCCATGCCGCTGGCGGCGAGCACCCGGTTCGGGATCTGCTCGGCGTGCTGCCGCAGCTCCCGCCCCCGCTCGGTCAGTCCGATCTCGACGGACCGCTCGTCGCGGGTGCTGCGCCGCCGGTCCACCAGTCCGCTCGCTTCGAGCCGTTTCAGCAGCGGCGACAGCGTCCCGGAGTCCAGCTTGAGCATCGCCCCGAGGTCCTTGACCGCCAGCGAGTCGTGTTCCCAGAGCACCAGCATCACCAGGTATTGCGGGTAGGTCAGTCCCAGCTCGTCGAGGAACGGCCGGTACAGGTTGGTGAAGGAGCGCGACGCGCTGTAGAGCGCGAAGCACACCTGCTGGTCCAGCGACAGCGCCGAGTCCGCGCTCATCCCCGCCTCCTGCACGTGGCCGACATTAGCCCTAATTCAAGTTGCGCGCAACTGAGTTGTGCGCATCCTAAATTCTGCAAGGGAACCTCCCCGTCATCCGGAACCACCACCGCGCGGCCCGCCGGAACACCACCGCCGCACTCCACCACACCGGCCACCACGGCTCCGGACGAGGCCGAGCGTGACAGGAAGGTTCCCCTCATCGCACCGGTGACAGGAAGGTTCCCCCGCTCGCATCGACCCACGCCGGTGGTCCACGCCTGCGACGTGACAGGAAGGTTCCCCTGCTCCCACCGCCCCGCGCGGTTTCGAGCGCCGGGCGGGCGAAGCGCTCTCAGCACTCGATGACGTTCACCGCGAGCCCCCCGCGAGCGGTCTCCTTGTACTTGACCTTCATGTCGCGCCCGGTCTCCCGCATCGTCTTGATCACCTTGTCGAGCGACACGAAGTGGCTGCCGTCGCCGCGCAGCGCCATCCGCGTCGCCGTGACGGCCTTGACCGCGGCGACGGCGTTGCGCTCGATGCACGGGATCTGCACCAGCCCGCCGATGGGGTCGCAGGTGAGGCCGAGGTTGTGCTCCATCGCGATCTCGGCGGCGTTCTCCACCTGCCACGGCGTCGCGCCCATCGCCTCGGCGAGCCCGGCGGCCGCCATCGAGCAGGCCGAACCGACTTCGCCCTGGCAGCCGACCTCGGCACCGGAGATCGACGCGTTCTCCTTGAACAGCACCCCGATGGCACCGGCGGCGAGCAGGAACCGGATGACGCCCTGCTCGTTCGCCCCCGGCACGAAGCGCACGTAGTAGTGCAGCACCGCGGGAACGATGCCGGCGGCACCGTTGGTGGGCGCGGTGACGACCCGTCCGCCTGCCGCGTTCTCCTCGTTGACCGCGAGCGCGAACAGGGTGAGCCATTCCATGGCGTCGTCCTGCTCGCCGAGGTTCGCCCGCAGCGCGGCGGCGCGCCGCTTCACCCGCAGCCCGCCGGGAAGTTCCCCGTCGTTGCGGCACCCGTTGTCGACGCACTCCTGCATCACGGACCAGATGTGCAGCAGCCGGGCGCGGACGTCCTCGGCGGAGCGCCAGGACAGCTCGTTGTCGAACATGACGTCGCTGATCCGGGAGCCGGATTCGGCGACCCGGGCGAGCAGTTCGTCGCCGGTGCGGAACGGGTGGCGCACCGGCGTCTCGTCCGGCTTGATCCGGTCGGTGCCGGTGGCCTCGTCGTCGACGACGAATCCGCCGCCGACGGAGTAGTACACCGCGGACCGCAGTTCCCCACCTGCGCCGAACGCCGCGAACCGCATCCCGTTGGGGTGCAGCGGCAGCGACCTGCGCCGGTGCATCACCAGGTCGCGGTCCACCGAGAACCGGATGTCGCGCTCCCCCGCCAGCAACAACCTGCCGTCGGCGCGGATCGTCTCCACCCGTTGTGCGACGGCGGCCGGGTCGACCGTCTCCGGGTCGTGCCCTTCCAGGCCGAGCAGCACCGCCTTGGGGCTGCCGTGGCCGTGCCCCGTCGCGCCGAGCGAACCGAACAGCTCGGCCTTCACCTTGTCGACCTGACCGAGCAGACCGTCGTCCTGCAGCCGCGCGGTGAACATCCGCGCCGCCCGCATCGGGCCGACGGTGTGCGAACTCGACGGGCCGATGCCCACCGAGAAGAGGTCGAAGACGCTGATCGTCACAGCTCCGCCCCCCTCAGCCCCGGCCTACTCACCACCGGTGAACTGGGCGTACTCCTGGGCCGTGAGCACAGCACCGGTCTGCTCGGCACGCACTTCGAGCAGCCAGCCCTCGCCGAACGGATCAGAGCCGATCACCGCGGGGTCGTCGGCGGCGGCCGCGTTGACGGCGACGACCTCGCCGGTCACGGGCGCGAACAGGTCGCTGACGGACTTGGTCGATTCCAGCTCACCGCAGGAGGCGCCGGATTCGATCCGCTCGCCCACCTCGGGCAGCTGCACGTAGACGATGTCGCCGAGCGCTTGGGCCGCGTACGGGGTGATGCCGATGCGCACCAGGTCGCCGCGGTCCTCGATCCACTCGTGCTCTTCGGTGTAGCGCAGCCGTTCGGGCAGGGACATGGAGGCTCCTCACCATCGCGGGCACGGGTGTGCCCTGGGTTCGCGGGCCTCCCCCTCTGTTTCGGGACCTGAGAGCTTCGCCGCGGTGGTTCGCGGCTTGCACCGTGGGTGCGGCGCCGGGGCGCGCGCTTTCCAGAGTGGCCTCGCCCGAGCGGTCATGGGTGCCTGAGAGTTTTGCGGGGAGGGTTTGCTCCTTCGGCGCCCTGCGTTGCGCAGGGTCTCTCCCGCTCGGGTTCTGCGGCGCTGTGCGGTTGTGGTCGTGCCCGGCAACGATAAACGGACGTGGGCGGGTGTCAACGCCCAGCCGCCCGGATCACAGCGAGGAAGGGAACCTTCCTGTCACCGGTGACCGGAAGGTTCCCTTCCTCGCGGCGGGGTGCGGGCGCCGGGCGGATGATGCTGGGGTCGGTGTTCGGTCGTGGTGTCGGGAGGCGGACCGGGTGAAGGTCGCAGTGCCGCGTGAGGTGAAGAACCACGAGTACCGGGTGGCGGGGGGGCCGGCAGGGGTGCACGAGCTGGCCGTGCGGGGGCACGCGGTGTTCGTGGAGGCCGGCGCCGGGCTCGGTTCGTCGATCCCCGACGAGGATTACGCGGCGGCGGGCGCGACGATCGTGCCGTCCGCGGCGGACGCGTGGGCCGAGGGCGAGCTGGTGCTGAAGGTGAAGGAGCCGGTGGCCGAGGAGTTCCCGCGGCTGCGGGCGGGCCAGGTGCTGTTCACCTACCTGCACTTGGCGGCGTCGGCGGAGTTGACGGACGAGTTGCTGCGCGCCGAGGTGACGGCTCTCGCCTACGAGACGGTGCAGACGGCGCGCGGCGAGTTGCCGCTGCTGGCGCCGATGAGCGAGGTCGCGGGCAGGCTCGCCCCGCAGGTCGGCGCGCAGGCGCTGCTGACCCCGCAGGGTGGTCGCGGTGTGCTGCCGGGCGGCGTGCCCGGAGTACCGCCTGCGCGGGTGGTGGTGATCGGCGGCGGGGTGGCCGGGTTGAACGCGGCGCGGGTGGCGTCGGGCATGGGCGCCCAGGTGCAGGTGCTGGACACCGACGTGGACCGGCTGCGGGAGATCGACGCGGCGCATGGGGGCGCGATCCGCACGGTGACGTCGAACGCGTACGCGGTGGAGTCGGCGGTGCGGGCGGCGGACCTGGTGATCGGCGCGGTGCTGGTGCCGGGTGCGAAGACGCCGAAGCTGGTGTCGAACGAGCTGGTGGCGCGGTCGAAGCCGGGCAGCGTGCTGGTGGACGTGGCGATCGACCAGGGCGGGTGCTTCGAGGATTCGCGGCCGACGACGCACGAGGATCCGACGTTCCGGGTGCACGGTTCGGTGTTCTACTGCGTGGCGAACATGCCGGGCGCGGTGCCGAACACCTCGACGTACGCGTTGACGAACGTGACGTTGCCGTACGTGCTGCGGATCGCCGATCAGGGCTGGCGGGCGGCGTGCCGGGCGGATGCGGCGCTGGCCAGGGGCTTGAACGCGCACGGCGGGCTGCTGGTGAGCGAGGCGGTGGCGCTGGCGCACGGGCTGCCGAGCACGGCCCCGGACGCGGTGCTGGTCTGAGCGGATCCGCAACCGCGAGACCATCCGAGACCACTGCGCGGCGAGACCGGCGAGTTTCACTCGCGGAGGTGAGAAGACCCCGGAAGGGGTTAGAGGGCGGCCCGCTCAACCGGCCTGGGGGTCACCGGGAGCAGGCCGCCAGGTCCCAGTGTAGGACACGAACGCTTGATTTCCGACGTGCGCAGCGTGACGAACGCCCGGTTCCCCGCCACAACCGGAAGTCCACTCGACCGAGTGAGTTCGGTGCAGTCGGCCGGGTGAGCTGCCGATGGGAGTGCGCCAAGCCGCGGCGATCTGCGGCGGTGCTCGTCGCGGGCGCCACCGGGGCCCGCGTTCTCCGCCCCGATCAGCGCGCGCGATGACCGTACGACGCGGGGAGTGGCACGTGGACGACGCGAAGATGCGGGAGGCCGTCCTGGACCGGCTGGCCCGGCTGGAGCGGGTGGCCATCGAAGGCGGCACCGAGGAGCTGTTACCGGTCGCCAGGTCAGAGCTGCACCGCCTCACCAGCGGGCTCCGGGCCCTGCTGGAGGCCCACCACCCGGATGCCGACGGCCGCTGCCCCGCCTGCTCCGGCGCGGTGCGCAGCCGCAGCTGGCCGTGCGAGTCGTGGCTGATGGTGCACCGCGGCCTCATCGGCGACCGCACCGCGCCCGCCGCCCCGACCGGCCGCCACGGCCCGGCGGACGAGCCCGACCCGGACGCCGAGGGGCGGCAGCCCACCGGCCGCTGGCCGAGCAGCGCGCCGGTCCGCCACCACCGCTCCCCCCGCCCCGAGGACGGCCGGCCCACCGCAGCGCGCCGGCCCGGGCCGGAACGGCCCATCGCCTGGCCGCAGCACGGGACCGGTTGATTTCCGAACTCCTCCCTGTCGGGGCGGGCCGGTCAGGCAGGATGGGACCGGCCCCGCGCCCGAGCGTGATCGTCCGCGTCCCGCGCTCGCGAGCACCCGGCGGGGCCGAGCGACGATGGAGGAGCGTGTGCACGACGGCAGCGGCCGGATCCTGGTGCAGAACCTGAGCAAGAACTTCGGGCCGGTCAGCGCGGTCCGCGACCTCAGCTTCGCCGTTCACCCCGGTGTGGTGACCGGGTTCCTCGGCCCGAACGGATCCGGCAAGACGACGACGCTGCGCATGGTGCTGGGGCTGGTGAACCCGACGTCGGGAACCGCCACCGTCAACGGGGTGCCCTTCGCGCAGCTGCGCAACCCCGCCACCGTGGTCGGGGCGGTGCTGGAGGCGCAGAGCTTCCACCCGTCCCGCACGGCGCGCAACCACCTGCGCTGCTATTCGGCGGCGATGAACGTGCCCGACCAGCAGGTCGACCACGCCTTGGACCTCGTCGGGCTGACCGGCGCCGCGAACCGGGCCGCGGGCGGGTTCTCGCTGGGCATGCGGCAACGGCTGGCGCTGGCCACGGCGCTGCTCGGCGATCCGCAGGTGCTGATCTTGGACGAACCCGCCAACGGGCTCGACCCGGAGGGCATCGCGTGGCTGCGCGGCTTCCTGAAGTCGTTCGCCGCGTCCGGGCGCACCGTGCTCGTCTCCAGCCACCTGCTGCGCGAGATGGAGCACACCGTCGACCACGTGGTGATCGTGAGCCGCGGCGAGTGCGTCTACAACGGCGACCTGGACCAGCTGCGAGCGCAGCAGCGCAACCGGGTGCTCGTGCAGGCCGGTGATCCGCAGGCGCTGGTGAACGCGCTGCAGGCGGCCGGGCTGGCGGTCGAACCGCTGCCCGACGGGCGGATCGCCGTCACCGGCTCCGACTCCCGGTCGGTGGCCGAACTGGCCCTGCAGGCCGGGGTCGCCGTCTACGGGATCCAGGAGGAGCAGGTCGACCTCGAACGGCTGTTCTTCCAGCTCACCAGCGGCCAGTACGTCGGCAACCAGCACCCGCCCGGCGGTCCGCCACCCGGCACCGGTGGCTGGGCACCGCCCGGCGGCCCCAACCCGTACCAGCAGCACGGCGGATTCGGAGGTGGCGCCTGATGGACGGCCTGGTCAAGTCCGAGTTCCGGAAGCTCTTCACCACCAACCTGTGGTGGGCACTGCTCATCCCCGTGGCGCTGCTGAGCTTCGGCGCCAGCTGGATGGGCACCGGGTTCGGCTACATGTCCTCGATCGAGCAGGAGATCGGGCGGCCGCTGCCGCTGGGCCTGCTCACCATGTCGATGTCGACGAACTTCAGCACGATCTTCGCCGGCCTGGTGGGGGCGCTGGCGTTCGCCGGGGAGTACCGGAACAAGAGCATCACCACCACGTACCTCACCGGCAACCCGCGCGGGGCGGTGCTCGGGGCGAAGCTCATCGCCTACACCAATCTCGGCCTGCTGTACGGGCTGGTCAACGTGCTGTCGGCGAGCCTCGGCGCGATCGCGGGCGCCGGGCTCGACGGGTTCGGCGAAGGTCCGGACTGGCTCATCGTGTGCGCCGCCGGGCTCCTCGCGATGGTGTTGTGGACGCTGCTCGGCGTCGGGTTCGGCGCCCTCGTCGCCAACCCGGTGATCGTGATCATCGTGCTGCTGGTCTACAAGTTCGTGTTCGAGTTCATCGTCGACCTGTTCCTCGTCGGCTCCGACGCGTCCGGGGTGAGCGCCTACCTGCCGGGGGCCGCGGGCAGCGGGATCGTCGGCAACCTCGCCGTGCCGATCTTCATCAGCGCCACCGCCGGGCCCGACGAGCAGTACGTGCCGCAAGGGCTGTTCGAGGTGCTGCACTTCGTCTTCGGCGGGTCCTACGGGCATCCGTGGTGGCTGAGCATGCTGACCTTCGCCGGGTACGCGGCGCTGTTCGTCCTCGGCGGCTGGTACTTCAGCGGGCGGCGCGACATCACCTGAGGTGGCGCTGTTCGATCGGAGGGGATCTTCCTGCTCGAGTGGGGAGGTCCCCTCTTTCGTGCGGGGCGGTGGCAGGAAGGTTCCCTTCATCGCGCCTGTGATCGAAAGGTTCCCTTCCTCGCACCCGTGACAGGAAGGTTCCCCTCATCCCGCCCGTGATCGAAAGGTTCCCTTCCTCGCACCCGTGACAGGAAGGTTCCCTTCCTCACACCGATGACCGGAAGGTTCCCTTCCTCGCTCAGGTGAGCGCCGGTGCGCCGCCGCCGCGCCCCCGGATCCCCGTCGTCCCCGGCACCTAACCTGGCCTGGTGAGCGACTCCGGCAGCGAATGTTCCCGTCCTGGTTGGATCCGCCGATTGTTCGCCGCCTGCCGGCGGCACCCGGTCGCGATGCTGCTGGCGTTGGGCGCGTCGGTGGCGGCGGTGGGCTTGGAGGCGCTGGTCCCGCTGATCACGAAGGCGGCGGTGGACGACGCGGTGGCGGGCGGCACCGATCGGTTGTGGTGGTTCGCGGCGGCGTTGGCGGGGCTGGGGGTGTTCCGGTTCGGGGCGGCGTTCGTGCGCCGCTATTCAGCGGGCCGGTTGGCGCTGGACGTGCAGCACGACCTGCGGCGCGCGGTGTTCGGCTCGGTGCAGCGCTTGGACGGCGGCAAGCAGGACGCGTTGCGCACGGGCCAGGTGGCGTCGCGGGCGATCAGCGATCTGCAGCTGGTGAATGCGCTGCTGTCGATGGTGCCGCTGGCGGCCGGGACCGTGGTGCTGATGGCGTTCGCGCTGGTGGCGATGGTGTGGTTGTCGCCGCTGCTGACGTCGGTGGTGCTGGTGGTGGTGCCGTTGATCGCGGCGGTGTCGGCGCGCAGCAAGAAGCGGTTGTTCCCGGCGACGTGGTCGGCGCAGCAGCGGGCGGCGGACATCGCCCAGCACGTCGAGGAGACGGTGTCCGGAGTCCGGGTGGTGAAGGGCTTCGGCCAGGAGGCCCGCGAGGTGGCCCGGTTGGAGTCGGGTGCGCGCCGGTTGTTCGCGGAGCGGCTGCGCACGGCGCGGATGACGTCGCTCCCGCAGGCGAGCTTGTCGGTGCTGCCCGCGGCGGGCCAGGTGGGGGTGTTGGGCCTCGGCGGTTGGATGGCGCTGCACGGCCAGGTGGGGCTGGGCACGTTCGTGGCGTTCGCGGCGTACGTGGCGATGTTGGGCGGCCCGGCTCGGATGATGGCGAGCGTGCTGGTGCAGGGCCAGTTGACGCGGGCGGGCATGGAGCGGATCACGGACCTGATCGATTCGCGGCCGGACGTGCGGGACCGGCCGGGTGCGGTGGCTCTGCCGGAGGTGCCGCTGCGGGTCCGGCTGGACGGGGTCGGTTTCGGCTACACCCGGGACCAGCAGGTGTTGCGGGACGTATCGCTACTGGTGGAGCCGGGCGAGACGGTGGCGCTGGTGGGTCCGGCGGGGTCGGGCAAGTCGACGGTGTCGTTGTTGCTGCCGCGGTTCTACGACGTGCAGCACGGTGCGGTGCGGATCGGCGCGGCGGACGGCGGGGCCGAGCACGACGTGCGGGACCTGCGGCTGGAGTCGCTGCGTTCGGCGGTGGGCGTGGTGTTCGAGGAGGCGTTCCTGTTCTCGGATTCGATCCGCGGGAACATCGCCTACGGGTGCCCGGACGCGACGGACGCGGAGGTGGAGGCGGCGGCGCGCGCGGCGGAGGCGCACGGTTTCATCGCGGCGCTGCCGGAGGGCTACGGGACGCTGGTCGGTGAGCGGGGCCTGACGTTGTCGGGTGGCCAGCGCCAGCGGGTGGCGTTGGCGCGGGCGCTGCTGTCGGATCCGCGGATCCTGGTGCTCGACGATGCGACGTCGGCGGTGGATCCGGCGACGGAGGCGGCGATCCACGACACTTTGCGGTCGGTGACGGCGCAGCGCACGACGTTGTTGATCGCGCACCGCCGGTCGACGTTGGCGTTGGCGGACCGGGTCGCGGTGCTGGACGCGGGCCGGGTCGTGGACGTGGGCACGCAGGAGGAGCTGCGGGAGCGGTGCGGGTTGTTCCGCTCGCTGCTGGCCGGCCCCGGGGAGGAGATCGACGCGGCGGGTGCGGCGGAGCCGGATCCGGTGCCGGCCGATGCGGCCCCGACCGCCGAGCTGTGGCCGGCGGCGGAGGAACCGGAGCGGACGCGCGCGGTGGCGGTGCCGGGCGGGGTGCGCGGCACTCGCGGCGGTTCGGGTGCGGCGACGCCGTTGACCCCGGAGCTGGCGGAGGGCCTGCGCGCGCTGCCGCCGGCGGTGGCGGCGCCGCGGCTGTCCGGGGTGGACGCGACGGCGCCCGATCCGGGGTTCCGGTTGGCGCGGTTGTTGCGGCCGATCCGGTGGGGCTTGGCGTTGACGGTGCTGCTGGTGGCGGCGGACGCGCTGGGGTCGGTCGCGTTGCCGTCACTGGTGCGCCACGGCGTGGACGGCGGGGTGGACGCGCGGGATCCGGGGACGTTGTGGCTGGTGACGGCGGTCGGCGCGGTGATCGTGCTGGTGAGCTGGCTGGTGATCAAGGTGCAGACGGTGGTGACGGCCCGCACCGGCGAGACGTTGCTGTACCTGCTGCGGGTGCGCAGCTACGCGCACCTGCAGCGGCTCGGGCTGGACTACTACGAGCGGGAACTCGCGGGCCGGATCATGACGCGGATGACGACGGACGTGGACGCGTTGTCGTCGTTCCTGCAGACGGGCTTGGCCACGGCGGTGGTGAGCGCGTTCACGATCGTGGGGATCGCGGTGGCGCTGCTGGTGACGGACCTGTCGCTGGCGCTGGTGGCGCTGGCGGTGCTGCCGCCGCTGGTGGTGGCGACGGTGATCTTCCGGCGGGTGTCGTCGACGGCGTACGCGGAGGCGCGGGAGCGGGTCAGCACGGTCAACGCGGACCTGCAGGAGAACGTGTCGGGGCTGCGGGTCGCGCAGGCGCACCGCCGCGAGCGCTATTCGGCGAAGGTGTTCGCGCAGCGCAGCGACGCGTACCGGCGGTCGCGGCTGCGGGCGCAGCGCTACATCGCGACGTACTTCCCGTTCACGGCGCTGCTGTCGGAGCTGGCGCAGGCGGCGGTGCTGGGCGTGGGCGCGACGCGGGTCGCCTCGGGTGAGCTGACCGCGGGGGTGCTGGTGGCGTTCCTGCTGTACCTGGGGATGTTCTTCTCGCCGGTGCAGCAGTTGTCGGGCGTGTTCGACGGCTACCAGCAGGCGCGGGTGGGGTTGCGCCGCATCGGAGATCTGCTGCGGACCCCGACGTCGGTGCCGCAGGACGCGGCGCCGGTGGCGGTGCCGGACCGGCTGGCGGGCGCGGTGGAGCTGCGGTCGGTGTCGTTCCGCTACCCGGGTGCGGAGCGGGACGCGTTGCGGGAAGTGTCGCTGCGGGTGGAGCCGGGGACGACGGTGGCGCTGGTGGGCCCGACGGGTGCGGGGAAGTCGACGCTGGTGAAGCTGCTGGCCCGGTTCTACGACGTGACGGACGGCGAGCTGCTGGTGGACGGGGTGGACGTGCGCCGCTACGAGCTGTCCGGGTTCCACCACCGGCTGGCGGTGGTCCCGCAGGAGGGCTACCTGTTCGCGGGGGACGTGGCCGCGAACATCGCCTACGGGCGGCCGTCGGCGTCGGACGCGGAGGTGGAGGCGGCGGCGCGGGACGTGGGTGCGCTGCCGGGGATCGCGATGTTGCGGCGCGGGTTCCGCCAGCAGGTCGGCGAGCGCGGCCGGGAGTTGTCGGCGGGCCAGCGGCAGCTGGTGGCGCTGGCGCGGGCGGAGCTGGTGCGGCCGGACCTGCTGCTGCTGGACGAGGCGACGGCCGCGCTGGATCCGGCGACGGAGTCGCTGGTGGTGTCGGCCAGCGATCGGCTGGCGGCGCGGCGCACGACGTTCGTGGTGGCGCACCGGCTGGGCACGGCGGCGCGGGCGGACCGGATCGTGGTGGTCGACGGCGGCCGCGTGGTGGAGGACGGTGCGCACGCGGAGCTGCTGGCGCGGGACGGCCACTACGCGCGGCTGTGGCGGGCCGGTGATCATGCGCCGGGGCCGGGCGGGCCCGATCACGAGCCGGTGCGGCCCGGTGACTCGGCGCAGGACCCGCTTCGCACCTCCCCCTGACGTGCTCACCGCACGGGTGGGCCCGGGCACGCCGCGTCACCTGTTCTCGCCGGTCGGACCGGGTCGTCCCGAACGGCGAGAACAGCGGTCGTGACCGAAACGTTGTGCCGTCCGCAGGCGACAGACGGGGCGGAGGCCGACCGGAGCACGGGCGGCGAGTCGGCGCATAGTACGGATGCCAGTGATCGAGGACCACGCCCGAACGGGTCATGTTTGCCTGGTGAGGGACTTTCCTGATCGATCCTGTGACCGAGCTCTTCTCCACCAGGCCCGCACTGTGTGCCAACCGCACTAAACGGACCGCTAGCCTGGTACTTGAGTGTGTGTACATCACGAGCAGATGGATCGAGGCGAACGCCAGCCGTGTCCAGCAGCAGCCCTGCGTCACAGTTCGGCCCCAACGAGTGGTTGATCGAGGAGATGTACGAGCAGTACCTCCAAGATCCCGCTTCGGTGGACTCCGCGTGGCACGAGTTCTTCGCCGACTACAAGCCGGGGCAGGCGACCTCGGTCTCGGTAGCCGCTGACAACTCCACCGCCGCGGCAGGAGCCGGGTCGACCGCGACGACGACAACGGTGTCGGGAACGACTACTGCGACGGCCACGCGCAGCGAGGGCAACGGGCAGGCTCGCCCGGCCGCCGCGGCGCAGGCCCCCGCGCCGAAGCCGGCCAAGGCGGCCGAGCCGAAGCCGTCCCCGCAGCAGGCCGCGAAGGCGGCTCCGGTGAAGAGCTCCGGTGCGGGTGAGGAGACGAAGCCGCTGCGCGGTGCGGCCGCGGCGATCGCCAAGAACATGGAGCAGTCGCTGGAGGTGCCGACCGCGACGAGCGTGCGGGCGGTCCCGGCGAAGCTGCTGTTCGACAACCGCATCGTGATCAACAACCACCTGAAGCGGAACAAGGGCGGCAAGGTCTCGTTCACGCACCTCATCGGCTACGCGCTGGTGCGGGCGATGCGGGACTACCCGAACATGAACCGCCACTACGGGGAGGACGCCAAGGGCAAGCCCGCGGCGGTCACCCCGGAGCACGTGAACCTCGGTCTCGCGATCGACCTGCCCGCCAAGGACGGCTCGCGCAACCTCGTCGTTGCCTCCATCAAGGGCTGCGAGGAGATGACCTTCCAGCAGTTCTGGCAGGCCTACGAGGACATCATCCGCAAGGCCCGCACCGGTGGGCTGACCGCGGACGACTTCGCGGGCACCACGTTCTCGCTGACGAACCCGGGCCCGTCGGGCACGAACCACTCGGTGCCGCGGCTGACCAAGGGCCAGTCGGCGATCATCGGCGTCGGGGCGATGGACTACCCGGCCGAGTTCCAGGGCGCGTCGGAGAAGTCCCTGGTCGACATGGGCATCAGCAAGATCGTGACGCTGACCTCGACCTACGACCACCGGGTCATCCAGGGCGCCGAGTCCGGTGACTTCCTGCGCAAGGTGCACCAGCTGCTGCTGGGCGAGGACAAGTTCTTCGACGACATCTTCTCGTCGCTGCGCATCCCGTACGAGCCGATCCGCTGGACCCAGGACATCCCGGAGGGCGCGGTCGACAAGACCGCCCGGGTGCTGGAGCTGATCGACGCCTACCGCACCCGCGGCCACCTGATGGCCGACATCGACCCGCTGAACTACCGGCAGCGCAGGCACGAGGACCTCGACGTCCTCTCGCACAGCCTGACGCTGTGGGACCTGGACCGGAAGTTCGCGGTCGGCGGGTTCGCCGGCAAGGAGCGGATGTCGCTGCGCGACGTGCTGGGCGTGCTGCGCGACTCGTACTGCCGCACCGTCGGCGTCGAGTACATGCACATCCTGGAGCCGGACGAGCGCGAGTGGCTGCAGAACCGGGTCGAGAAGCCGCACGAGAAGCCGGAGCAGTCCGAGCAGAAGTACATCCTCTCGAAGCTCAACGCCGCCGAGGCGTTCGAGACGTTCCTGCAGACCAAGTACGTCGGGCAGAAGCGGTTCTCGCTGGAGGGCGCCGAGACCGTGGTGCCGCTGCTGGACGCGGTGCTGGACTCCTCGGCCGCCGCCGACCTCGACGAGGTCGTCATCGGCATGCCGCACCGCGGCCGGTTGAACGTGCTGGCGAACATCGTCGGCAAGCCGATCTCGCAGATCTTCCGCGAGTTCGAGGGCAACCTGGACCCGGGCCAGGCGCACGGTTCCGGTGACGTCAAGTACCACCTGGGCGCGGAGGGCAAGTACTTCCGCATGTTCGGCGACGGCGAGACGAAGGTGTCGCTGACCTCGAACCCCTCGCACCTGGAGGCCGTGGACCCGGTGCTGGAGGGCATCGTCCGCGCCAAGCAGGACATCCTGGACAAGGGCCAGGAAGGCTTCACGGTGCTGCCGGTGCTGCTGCACGGCGACGCCGCGTTCGCCGGTCAGGGCGTGGTCGCCGAGACGCTGAACCTGTCGCTGCTGCGCGGCTACCGCACCGGCGGCACCGTGCACGTGATCGTGAACAACCAGGTCGGCTACACCACCGCCCCGGAGCACTCGCGGTCCAGCAAGTACTCCACCGACGTGGCGAAGATGATCGGTTCGCCGGTGTTCCACGTCAACGGCGACGACCCCGAGGCGTGCGTCTGGGTCGCGAAGCTGGCCGTGGAGTACCGCCAGGCGTTCGGCAAGGACGTCGTGATCGACATGGTGTGCTATCGCCGCCGCGGGCACAACGAGGGCGACGACCCGTCGATGACGCAGCCGTCGATGTACGACGCGATCGACAAGATGCGCAGCGTCCGCAAGACCTACACCGAGTCCCTCATCGGCCGCGGCGACATCACCGTCGAAGAAGCCGAGAAGGCGCTCAAGGACTACGCCTCCCAGCTGGAGCACGTGTTCAACGAGGTCCGCGAGCTGGAGAAGCACCCGCCGGAGCCCAGCCCCTCGGTGGAGTCCGAGCAGCAGGTGCCGACGAAGCTGGTCACCGCGATCTCCCCGGCCACGCTGGAGCGGATCGCCGACGCGCACGTCGACCTGCCCGAGGGCTTCACCCCGCACTCGCGGGTCAAGCCGGTGCTGGAGCGGCGCGCGAAGATGGCCCGCGAAGGCGAGATCGACTGGGGCTTCGGCGAGCTGCTCGCGTTCGGGTCGCTGGCGATGGAGGGCCGCTCGGTGCGGCTCACCGGCCAGGACTCGCGGCGCGGCACCTTCGGCCAGCGGCACTCGGTGCTCATCGACCGGAAGAACGGCACCGAGTACACGCCGCTGCAGAACCTCGGCGAGGACCAGGCGAAGTTCCTCGTCTACGACTCGGCGCTGTCCGAGTTCGCGGCGATGGGCTTCGAGTACGGCTACTCCGTGGCCAACCCGGACGCGCTGGTGCTGTGGGAGGCGCAGTTCGGCGACTTCTTCAACGGCGCCCAGTCGATCATCGACGAGTTCATCTCGTCCGGTGAGGCGAAGTGGGGGCAGCGCTCCGACGTGGTACTGCTGCTGCCGCACGGCCACGAGGGCCAGGGCCCCGACCACAGCTCGGCCCGCATCGAGCGCTGGCTGCAGCTGTGCGCCGAGGGGTCGATGACGGTGGCGCTGCCGTCGACGCCGGCGAACTACTTCCACCTGCTGCGCAGGCACTCGCTGGACGGCATCCACCGTCCGCTGGTGGTGTTCACGCCGAAGTCGATGCTGCGGATGAAGGCCGCGACGAGCTCCGTCGCCGACTTCACCGAGGGTAAGTTCACCTCGGTGATCGACGACCCGGCGCAGCCGGACCCGTCGGCGGTGCGTCGGATCGTGTTCTGCTCCGGCAAGCTCTACTACGACCTCGCCGCCGAGAAGGAGAAGCAGGGCCACACCGACACCGCCGTGGTGCGGCTCGAGCAGCTGTACCCGCTGCCGCACCGCAAGCTCGGCGCGCTGCTGGAGCGCTACCCGAACGCCACCGACATCCGGTGGGCGCAGGAAGAACCGGCGAACCAGGGCCCGTGGCCGTTCCTCGGCCTCGCGCTGCCGGAGCTGTTCCCCGAGCGGATGCGCGGGCTCAAGCGCGTGTCGCGGCGTCCGATGGCCGCCCCGGCCACCGGTCTCAAGGCCGTGCACGACGTGGAGCAGGCCGAAGTGGTGCAGAACGCCTTCGCCTGATCCTTGCGCACGATCGCGGGCCGTCGGTTCCTCCGGGAACCGGCGGCCCGTTCTTTGCGCACCCGGAGGGGTGCGATGAAGGGAACCTTCCTG
>NZ_JAIUKC010000134.1:0-31607 GCF_020177435.1 Saccharopolyspora sp. 7B
CCCCACCAGCCCCCCACCCCAAGACGAAACAAGCCCCACCGGAATCCGGTGGGGCTTGCTTGTGCCAGCTCTTGAGCGTGGCCAGGGGCGGGGTCGAACCGCCGACCTTCCGCTTTTCAGGCGGACGCTCGTACCAACTGAGCTACCTGGCCGTGGCGACCCGGCTCTCAGCCGATCGCTCTGGCGACCCAGACGGGACTTGAACCCGCGACCTCCGCCGTGACAGGGCGGCGCGCTAACCAACTGCGCCACTGGGCCATGTTCTGTTGTTGCGTACCCCCAACGGGATTCGAACCCGCGCTACCGCCTTGAAAGGGCGGCGTCCTAGGCCGCTAGACGATGGGGGCTTGGCCGATTCGAAACCGACCCGGCCTTACCTCCAACCGGCTTTTCCCTTTCGGGGCGCCCCGTTGGCAGTGATGAAAGCTTACGACACACGCTCAGCGGCCTTGCACAGGGGGGTCCCTTAAGCCGCATCGCACGGCCCGGCGCCCTCCCGGGGGACCGCGCCCGCCGCCCACCATAGCTGCCTGACCAGTATTTTTCACCCGAACGTTGGGAGGCAGGCCGGCCGCCCGCCAAAGGCCGCGCGGGGCCGGAACCGGCCGCCGGGGGCCTCGGGCGGGGCTTCGGGACGGAGAACGGGCTTCTGTGACGGCGGTCTCAGCTCGTGGTGCGCGGGGCGGCCGTCGGGACCGAGGGGTTGTCGCGCAGCCAGTCGGCGGTCGCGATGCCGCCGAGCACGATGCGCCAGATCTCGCCGGTCTGCTGGGCTGCGCCGATGGCCCGGCCGGTGCTGAGCACCCGGACGCCGACGAGCGTCGCGTACAGGACTCGGGTGGCGGCGGCCGGGTCGATCTCGGGCCGCAGCAGGCCGTGCTCGGCGGAGCGCCGCAACAGGCCGCCGAGCAGCTGCTCCCAGCGGGCCGCCGTCTCCTGGTCGCGCATCGCCAGCTGCGCGCCGGCGCGGACCACGACGTCGCGCTCCAGGATGCGGATCACCTCGTCGACAAGTTCGACGGCGGTGCTCAGCGGGTCCAGGCCGCGCCCCGTCCAGCGCTGCCAGATCTTCGACCAGACCTGCGCCTGGAAGCGGATCAGCGCGGACGCGACGGCGTCCTTCGACGGGAAGTGGAAGTAGAAGGCGCCCTTCGTGACACCGCTGCGCCGCAGGATCGCGCTGAGCGGGGTGGCGTCATAGCCGGCGCGGTCGAACTCCTCGGCAGCAGCGATGACGATGGCACGGCGGGTGACTTGCGCCCGACGCTGCTGGGGCATGGGACGGCTCCGGCGGCTGGGACGTCGACCATGTCTCAACGCTCACCTGATCGGCGACACGGCCCACGAAAGGATGATCAACTGCGCCACGCGAAGTTACCGCGCCAGCCCCACGGGTGCCCATCCGCCGTTCCCGTGTCCCACCGGTGATCTTGCCGGAACCGACCGGTGACCTGGAGGGAACGCGAAAGAAACCGCACGGTATGTTTTGCGCGAGCCCCACGCCGGGCTCACGTCTTCCCGCGAGGCGAGCCACCGGGGGGTGCCCGACCTCGCGGGAAGACAACCCCGGCGCGGCCGTGCCCCGTTCGCTCGCCACCGCCCCGCGCCGATCCGCGGTTCCGGTACCACCAAGCCCGTGTCCAGCGACATCACCGTCGAGCAGGACGATCCGGAGCGACCCCGCGCCGCTGGGCGGACCGCAGCCCCGTCCGTGCCGCCGCACGCACTCGCCGAGCCCGGTCAGCGGGTGACCGGCGGCTCGCCCTCTTCGTCCGGGACGAGCCCGAGCATGTCCAGCAGCAGCCGGCAGTCCTCGGCGCCCTCGGAGCCGCGGGCCACCGCGACCCGCGCCCGGTGCACTTGTTCGTCGGTGATCCCGGCTGGCTCGCCGCTGCGCGGCGCGGGTACCACCGAGGATGCTCGACCAACGCCTTCTTCCTGCTGCGACAGGAACTTCCGCACGTCCAACGACCCGTACATGACGCCTCCCCGGCTCGGGTTTCGGCCGCAGGTTATCCACAGCTTGTGCACAGCCGCAGCCCCCCACAGAGTGATTCGAGTGAGACGCTGAGTAATCAAGGGGCCGTGGTTCTCTCCACTGGGGAGGCGCCGACCGTCCCAGCCGAACCGGATGGTCGTCCACTGTGGAACGGACCGTGATCCGCCGGTCGACCCGGCTCGCGGGCGCGGCCGGGGGCGGTCCCGCGGAGACCCCGCACCGCGGGGACGGTCGCACCGGCTGCTCCGTCCAGATGCGTAGCGGCGGAACCGGTGACCGCGCGCACCGGTGGAAGACGGCCGCCCCCGGTCGGGTGCCGGGTGCCCGCCCACCGGGTGACACGGCCCGGTCCGGAAGCGGTCCAGGCGACGTCGAGTAGCCGACTTCGCCGCTGGTCCCTCCCGAAATCGGGGTCGCCGTGCCACAATCGTGGAGCTGACCCACCCCCGGTCAGCGACTGTGGAGATCCCCTCCGACCCCCGCGCTCCTCCCCCTGGCGTGGGGGTCCTCCGCTGCCCGGGGTCGCCCGGCGCTCGCCGACACGCCATCGGCGGATCGGACACAGCCACTCCAGGTTTCGCAACGGAACCGTTATCGTGTGCGCGTGGCTCTAGGACGAATGAAGACCGGACGCCGGCAGCAGGACGCGCGGAGCAAGTCCGCGAACCAGCAGCAGGCCAACGAACCGGATCACGAGCTCGACTCGTACCTCGCGGCCTTGGCCCCGAAGGAAGACCTCGAAACCACCGGCTCCGGCCGCGGGTTCGGCGGTGCCGAGGTCTACCAGCTGCGCCTGCCGCTGATGGCCAACGAGAAGCTCAAGGAGCTCGCCGCCCGCCAGGGCACGTCGCCCGGCGCGCTGGCGAGGGATTGGGTGATGCAGCACCTGTCGCAGTCCGACGAACCGGCACCGGAACCCCCGCACGGCGTAGCCCGACCTCAGCAGCAGCCCCAGCAGCAGCCGCAGCCGGACGCGACCCCGGCCTGGCCCCAGCAGGAGGCGGGCTACGAGCCGGCCGGCTACGGCCAGCAGCCCGAGTACGACCCCTACGCGTACGCCTACGGCGACGAAACCGACACCGAGATCACCATTCCGCGCGGCGGCCGGCTGCGCTGATCCCGTCCCGGCCGTGTCCGGGCGGCGCTGACCCCGTTCCGGCCTCCGACCCCCGACCGTTCCGAAGCAGTCCCCGAACTCCGCCGGTGGAGGCGACCCCCGACCGCCTCCACCGGCGGTTCCACGTCCGGACCGCGGGAGGAGCGCTCAGAGACCCAGTTCCCGGGCGATGAGCATGCGCTGGACCTCGCTGGTGCCCTCCCCGATCTCCAGGATCTTCGCGTCCCGGTAGAAGCGGCCGACGGGCGTCTCGTTCATGAACCCGTAGCCGCCGAAGATCTGGGTGGCGTCCCGCGCGTTGTCCATCGCGGCGTCGGAGGAGGTGAGCTTGGCCAGCGCCGCCTGCTTGCGGAACGGTTCGCCGCGCAGCATCCGGGACGCCGCGTCGTAGTAGGCGAGCCGGGCGTTGTTGGCCCGCAGCTCCATGTCCGCGATCTTGAACTGGATGGCCTGGTACTCGCCGATGCGGTGGCCGAACGCCTCCCGCTCACCCGCGTACCGCAGGCATTCGTCGACGCAGCCCTGGGCGAGTCCGGTGCCGAGCGCGGCGATCGCGACGCGGCCCTCGCTGAGGATGGACAGGAACTGCGCGTACCCGCGCCCGCGTTCGCCGAGCAGGTTCGCCGCGGGCACCCGGCAGTCGTCGAAGGACAGCTCGTGGGTGTCGGAGGCGTTCCAGCCGACCTTGGAGTACTTCGGCGCCACGTGGAACCCGGGGGTGCCGGACGGCACGATGATGGTGGAGATCTCCTTGCCGCCGTCGGGCTTGCTGCCGGTGACGGCGGTGACGGTGACGAAGCCGGTGATGTCGGTGCCGGAGTTGGTGATGAACGCCTTGGAGCCGTGGAGCACCCACTGGTCGCCGTCGAGGACGGCGGTGGTGCGGGTGGCGCCGGCGTCGGAACCGCCGCCGGGTTCGGTGAGGCCGAACGCGCCGAGGACCTCGGCGGTGCACAGCTTCGGCAACCAGGTGCGGCGCTGCTCCTCGTCGCCGAAGCGGGCGATGGGCATGGCGCCCAGCGAAACCCCGGCTTCGAGGGTGATCGCCAGCGAGGAGTCGACCCTGGCGAGTTCTTCGAGCGCGAGGCACAGCGCGAAGTAGTCGCCGCCCATGCCGCCGTGCTCCTCGGCGATGGGCAGCCCGAACAGGCCCATCGAGCCCATGGTGCGCACCAGCGGGTACGGGAAGGCCTCGCGTTCGTAGTAGTCGCCGATGACGGGGGCGACCTCCTTGCGGGCGAAGGCGCGCACCGAGTCGCGGAGGGCTTCGTGCTCGTCGCCCAGGCGGTGGTCGATCATGTCAGCTCTCCTCGGGTTCGGCGGGACGGGCGGCGAGCACGGCGAGCGGCTGGTCGAGCGCGACCGGCTGGCCGGGGCGGGCGGTGACCTCGGTGACGGTCCCGTCCAACGGGGCGACGACGGTGTGCTCCATCTTCATCGCCTCCACCACGAACAACGTCTGTCCTCTGCGGACCTCTTGGCCCGCGGTGACCTCGGCGGCGAGCACCGTGCCCGGCATCGGGCTGGTGACGGTGCCGCCGGAGCCGCCGCCGCGTTCGGCGCGTTCGGCCAGCAGCCGGTGCTCGGTGACGGCCCAGGTGCGCCCGTCCGCGGCGAGCCAGGTGGTGTCGCCGTCCCGCGCCCAGCGGTACCGGCGGGTGCGGGAGCGGTGGGTGACGGTGAGCAGGTCGCCGTGCAGGAACGCGCTCGCCCGGCTCGGTTCGCCGTCGAGCAGCACTTCCGCGTCGGAGGCCCGGCCGCGCAACCGCACCTCGGCGTCGGCGAAGCGCCAGGTGCTCCACGCCGGTTCGCCGAGCCGCCAGCCGCCGGGCACGTCCCACGGGTCCGCGGTGCTCGGGTCCGGTTCGGCGGCGGCGAGGCCGGCGAGCGCGGCGGCCACCGGCACCTCGGGCGGCACCGGGTCGGTGGTGAGCTCGGCCAGGTTCCGCTCGATGAGCCCGGTGTCGAGTTCCCCGGCCAGCACCTCGGGCCGGGCCAGCAGCGCCCGCAGGAACGCCACGTTGGTGATCACCCCGAGCACCGCGGTCTCGGCGAGCGCGGCGTCGAGCCTGCGCAACGCGTCGGCGCGCGCCGGGCCCCAGGCGATCACCTTGGCGAGCATCGGGTCGTAGTCGGAGCCGACGGTGCCGCCCGCCGCGATGCCCGAGTCGACCCGGACCCCGGCCGGTTCGTGCACGGCCAGCACCCGGCCGCCGCTGGGCAGGAAGCCGCGCGCCGGGTCTTCGGCGTAGACGCGGGCCTCGACCGCGTGCCCGTCGATGCGCAGGTGCTGCTGGGCGAACGGCAGCGGTTCCCCGGCGGCGATCCGCACCTGCAGCTCGACGAGGTCCAGGCCGCGGCGCTCGCCGACGGCGGTGACGAGTTCGGTGACGGGGTGCTCGACCTGGAGGCGCGTGTTCATCTCCATGAAGAAGAACTCGTCGGGCCGGTCGGCGGAGACGATGAACTCGACGGTGCCCGCGCCCGCGTAGCCGACGGACCGCGCCACGGCGACGGCGGCCTGCCCGATCCGGTCCCGGGTGGGCTCGTCGAGCAGCGCCGACGGGGCCTCTTCGACGATCTTCTGGTGCCTGCGCTGCAGGCTGCACTCCCGTTCGCCGAGGTGCACGACGCCGCCGTGCGCGTCCGCGAGGACCTGCACCTCGATGTGCCGGGGGCGGGCGACGAACCGCTCCACGAACAGGGTGTCGTCGCCGAACGCGGCGCCGGATTCGCGGCGGGCGGCGGCGATCTGCGCGGGCAGGTCGGCGGGGTCCTCGACGCGGCGCATGCCCTTGCCGCCGCCGCCCGCGGACGGTTTGAGCAGCACCGGGTAGCCGACTTCGCGGGCGGCGGCGACCAGGTCCTCATCGGTCATGCCGGGTTCGCTGCGGCCGGGTACGACGGGCACGCCGGCGGCGGTGACGGTGGCCTTGGCGCGGATCTTGTCGCCCATCGCCTCGATCGCGGCGGCGGGCGGGCCGATGAAGGCGAGCCCGGCGTCGGCGCAGGCGCGGGCGAACTCGGCGTTCTCGGACAGGAACCCGTAGCCGGGGTGCACGGCCCGCGCGCCGGTGCGCAGCGCGGCTTCGACGACGCGCGGCACCGACAGGTAGCTCTCCGCCGCACTGCTCGGTCCGATGTGGACGGACGTGTCGGCTTCGACTACGTGCCGGGCGTCCCGGTCGGCGTCGCTGTGCACCGCGATCGACCGGATGCCCAGCTCGCGCAGGGTGCGGATCACCCGCACCGCGATCTCCCCCCGGTTCGCCACCAGCACCGCGTCGATCCGGGGTCCGACCGCTCCTGCGGCCACCTCCGCGCCGACCTCGACCACCACGCTCACCTCGTCCTGTTCACCGCTGCGGAACCGCCACCGAGCCCGGAGCGGCCGTCACATCCGGAAGACGCCGTAGCCGACCGGCTCCAGCGGCGCGTTCGCCGCCGCCGACAGCGCCAGGCCCAGCACGGACCTGGTCTGCATCGGGTCGATCACGCCGTCGTCCCACAACCGGGCCGTCGAGTAGTACGGGTGTCCCTGCGCCTCGTACTGGTCCCGGATCGGCTGCTTGAACTCGTCCTCGGCCTCGGCCGGCCAGTCCTCGCCGCGCGCGTCGAACTGGTCGCGGCGCACGGTGGCCAGCACCGAGGCGGCCTGCTCCCCGCCCATCACCGAGATCCGCGCGTTCGGCCACATCCACAGGAACCGCGGCGAGTACGCCCGTCCGCACATCGAGTAGTTGCCCGCCCCGAACGAGCCGCCGATGACCACGGTGAACTTGGGTACGCGCGCGCAGGCGACGGCGGTGACCATCTTCGCGCCGTGCTTGGCGATGCCGCTCGCCTCGTACTCCTGGCCGACCATGAACCCGGAGATGTTCTGCAGGAACACCAGCGGGATCGAGCGCTTGTCGCACAGCTGCACGAAGTGCGCGCCCTTGAGCGCGGACTCGCCGAACAGGATGCCGTTGTTCGCCACGATCCCCACCGGGTGCCCGTGCAGCCGGGCGAACCCGGTGACCAGCGTCGTGCCGTAGTCCCGCTTGAACTCCTGGAACCGGCTGCCGTCGACGATCCGCGCGATGACCTCGTGCACGTCGTAGGGGGTTCGGCTGTCGGTGGGCACGGCCGCGTAGAGGTCGTCGGGCGACACCAGTGGTTCCTCGACGGGCCGCACGTCCCAGGGCCGCGGGCTGCGCGGGCCGAGGGTGCCGACGATGGAGCGCACGATGCGCAGCGCGTCCGCGTCGTCCTCGGCGAGGTGGTCGGTGACCCCGGAGGTGCGGGAGTGCAGGTCGCCGCCGCCGAGTTCCTCCGCGGTGACCTCGGCGCCGGTCGCGGCCTTCACCAGCGGCGGGCCGCCGAGGAAGATGGTGCCCTGCTCGCGCACGATCACCGCTTCGTCGCTCATCGCGGGCACGTAGGCGCCGCCCGCGGTGCAGGAACCGAGCACGGCCGCGATCTGCGGGATGCCGCGGGCGGACAGGGTGGCCTGGTTGTAGAAGATCCGGCCGAAGTGCTCGCGGTCCGGGAACACCTCGTCCTGCCTGGGCAGGAACGCACCGCCGGAGTCCACCAGGTACAGGCACGGCAGGTTGTTGTGCAGCGCGACCTCCTGGGCGCGCAGGTGCTTCTTCACCGTCATCGGGTAGTAGGTGCCGCCCTTGACGGTGGCGTCGTTGGCGACGATCACGCATTCGCGGCCGGCGACGCGGCCGATGCCGGTGATGATCCCGGCCGAGGGGGCGTCGCCGTCGTAGAGCTCGTGGGCGGCCAGCGGCGAGAGCTCCAGGAAGGGGGATCCGCGGTCGAGCAGCGCGTCCACCCGGTCCCTGGGCAGCAGCTTGCCGCGTTCGACGTGCCTGCGCCGGGACTTCTCCGGGCCGCCGAGGCGTGCTTCGGCGAGCCGGGCGTCGAGGTCGGCGACGAGCGCGGCGTGCTCGGCGGCGAACCGCGCGGGCCGGTCGGCCGCGACGTCGAGCGCGCTGGTCAGGACGGGTGCATCCACCGGCGTTCCTCCTGCTCCGGACTGCGTCGACCGCGAGTTAGTCATCGTTAACCACTGGCGATGTTAACGGCGGCTAACTTCGGCGTCTAGTATCTGCTCCGATGACCGGACCGGCCACCGAACGCCCGAACCGCCGCGCGCAGCTCCTCGACGCGGCGGCCGAGCTGTTCGCCCGCTACGGCTTTCACGGCGTCGGCATGGACGACATCGGGCGGGCCGTCGGCATCTCCGGGCCCGCGCTGTACCGGCACTTCCGCGGCAAGGACGCGATGCTCGCCGAAATGCTCACCGGCATCAGCGACCGGCTGCTCGACGCCGGGCGCAGCCGCGCGGACGCCACCGCGGACCCGCGGCTGGCCCTGGACGAGCTGGTGCGCAGGCACGTCGAGTTCGCCCTCACCAACCCCGCGCTGATCACCGTGCACCTGCGGGACCTGGACAGCCTCGCCACCGCGGAGCGGCACCGGGTGCGCGAGGCGCAGCGCGGCTACGTCGAGGTGTGGGTGGACGTGCTGCTGCGGACCCGGCCGGAACTCGACCGGGCGACCGCGCGGGCGTCGGTGCACGCGGTGCTCGGACTGATCAACTCCACGCCGTACAGCACCCACCTCGACCGCACCGACATGGCGGAACTGCTGCACCGGATGGCCATCGCCGCGTTGAGCTGACCACCGCCTCCCGCCCAGCGCGCGGGGATGCCGTCACCCGCCAGGGCGCACCGTCATCCGTCCGGAGGAGTGCACCGGATTGCAGGGCCGGCGAGCCGCGCCAACACTGAACGCCGAGGCCGCGCCGGGCGAGTTCCGGTGCCCGGGCCGCCCGGCCCGAACAGCGGCCGCGGCGACCCGGAGGACACAGGCATGGCCACCTTGCGCGCACGGCCGTCGCCGATCCCGACGCGCCCGTCCAGCACCCCCGGCTCCGGGAAGTCCCCGAAGTTCGTGAGCTGGGCGCGCACCACCGACCCGAAGGCCATCGGCAAGCTCTACCTGGCCACCGCGTTCGGGTTCTTCATCATCGGCGGCGCGATGGCGCTGCTCATCCGCGGCGAACTGGCCCAGCCCGGGCTGCAGTTCCTCTCCCAGGAGCAGTACAACCAGCTGTTCACCATGCACGGCACGATCATGCTGCTGCTGTTCGCGACGCCGATCGTCTTCGGCTTCTCGAACATCATCCTGCCGCTGCAGATCGGCGCGCCGGACGTGGCGTTCCCGCGGCTCAACGCCTTCTCCTACTGGCTGTTCCTGTTCGGCGGCCTGATGGTCCTCAGCGGCCTGCTGCTGCCGGGCGGAGCCGCGGACTTCGGCTGGACCGCGTACGCGCCGCTGTCCCGGTCCACCTACAGCGCGGGTCTCGGCGGCGACCTGTGGATCACGGGGCTGCTGGTCAGCGGGCTGGGCACCATCCTCGGCGGGGTCAACATGATCACGACGACGGTGTGCATGCGGGCGCCCGGCATGACGATGTGGCGGATGCCGATGTTCACCTGGAACATCCTGGTCACCAGCGTGCTGATCCTGATGGCGTTCCCGGTGCTGACCGCGGCGCTGTTCGGGCTGCTGGCGGACCGGCACTTCGGGGCGCACGTGTTCGACCCGGCCACCGGCGGGGCCATCGCCTACCAGCACCTGTTCTGGTTCTTCGGGCACCCGGAGGTCTACATCGTGGCGCTGCCGTTCTTCGGCATCGTCACCGAGATCTTCCCGGTGTTCAGCCGCAAACCCCTGTTCGGCTACATCGGGCTGGTGTTCGCGACGCTGCTCATCGGGGTGCTGTCGGTGGTGGTGTGGGCGCACCACATGTTCGCCACCGGGTCGGTGCTGCTGCCGTTCTTCTCGTTCACCACGTTCCTGATCGCGGTACCGACCGGGGTGAAGTTCTTCAACTGGATCGGAACGATGTGGAAGGGCCAGCTGACCTTCGAGACGCCGATGCTGTTCGCCCTCGGGTTCCTGGCGACGTTCCTGCTCGGCGGGCTCACCGGGGTGCTGCTGGCGGCGCCGCCGCTGGACTTCCAGGTGCACGACACGTACTTCGTGGTGGCGCACTTCCACTACGTGCTGTTCGGCACCATCGTGTTCGCGGTGTTCGGCGGGATGTACTTCTGGTTCCCGAAGATGACCGGGCGGATGATGGACGAGCGCCTCGGCAAGCTGCACTTCTGGCTGACGTTCCTCGGCTTCCACACCACGTTCCTGGTGCAGCACTGGCTGGGCGGGGCGGGCATGCCGCGGCGCTACGCCGACTACCTGCCGAGCGACGGGTTCACCGGGATGAACGTGGCCTCGACGGTGGGGGCGTTCATCCTGGGCGCCTCGATGCTGCCGTTCCTGTGGAACGTGTTCAAGAGCTCCAGGTACGGGACGGTGGCGAACGTGGACGACCCGTGGGGGCACGGCAACTCGCTGGAGTGGGCGACGTCCTGCCCGCCACCGCGGCACAACTTCACCGAGCTGCCGCGCATCCGCTCGCCCCGGCCCGCGTTCGAACTGCACTACCCGCACATGCTGGACCGGCTGGAAACCGAGGCGTACGTCGGCGGAGCGCCGCGCGAACTGTCCTCGAAGGACGAATGAACCGTTGGGCACACTGCACAACCGGCGCGGAGCACTCGGCTGACCTCGCACAAATCGTTTCAACCGCGTAACGGCGCCGCCACTGGCGACGATCTTCCCCGTGGCGCGTTCACGCTGAACCGAACGAGTGGAAACCGGCCCGCGCGGCAGTGGTCCGCTTCATAGTCCCGCCGGGAACACCGTCCCCGGGGCCTAGTGTTGAACGCGTCCGGGGAGCCGCCAGCGACAGCCGGTCTTCCTGAGAAAGAGCTCCGAACACCGACGACCGCCTGAACAGCGGGGACCCTCGACGTCCCCGGGAGGCGAGTTCGGGGCGCTGACCCGGTCCGGAACTTTCGATTCAGGAGACCTCCTTGCCCATTGCCCTGTTGGCCCTGGCCATCGCAGCTTTCGGCATTGGAACCACCGAGTTCGTGATGATGGGGCTGCTGCCAGAAGTGGCCTCGAACCTGCACGTGTCGCTGCCCGACGCCAGCGGCTACATCTCGCTGTACGCCCTGGGCGTCGTCGTCGGCGCGCCACTGCTCACCGCGGGCGGCATGCGGGTGCGGCGCAAGACGATGCTGATCAGCATGATGGCCCTGTTCGTCGTCGGGAACCTGGCCTCCGCGTTCGCCCCCACCCACGGCACGCTGCTGGCGGCCCGGTTCATCGCCGGCCTGCCGCACGGCACCTTCTTCGGGGTCGGCGCCGTCGTCGCCGCCGGACTCGTCGCTCGGGACAAGCGGGCCCAGGCCATCTCGATGATGTTCATCGGCCTCACCGTCGCCAACATCGTCGGCGTGCCGCTGGGCACCCTGCTCGGGCAGGCGCTCGGGTGGCGGTTCACCTTCGGCGTCGTCGCCGTCATCGGCGTGATCGCGCTGATCGCCGTGGCGCTGCTCGTCCCGCAGCAGCCGAAGCCGACCGACGTGAGCCTGCGCGGCGAGCTCGTCGCCTTCAAGCGGCCGCAGGTGTGGCTGGCGTTCGCGGTGGTCGTGTTCGGCTTCGCCGCCACGTTCTCCTTCTACAGCTACATCAAGCCGCTGCTCACCGACGTGACCGGCTTCAGCCCCACGATGGCGACCGCGCTGCTGGCGCTGTTCGGCGTGGGCATGACCGCGGGCACCATCATCGGCGGGCGGCTCGCCGACCGGGCGCCGATGAAGACGCTGTACGTCTTCCTGGCGCTGCTGGCGGTGACGCTGACGACGTTCCTGGTGACCTCGCACAGCATGGTGCTCACCGCGATCAACGTGTTCGCGGTCGGGCTGGCCGGGTTCGCCGCCATCCCCAGCATCCAGGCGCGGATCCTGGACAAGGCCAAGGAGGCCCCGGCGCTGGGGTCGGCGAGCATCCAGTCCACGTTCAACATCGCCAACTCGCTCGGCGCCTACCTGGGCGGGCTGGTCATCGCGGGCGGCTTCGGGCTCACCGCGCCCAGCTGGGTCGGCGCGATCCTGGCGCTGGTCGGGCTCGGATTCGCGCTGTTGTCCGGCTGGCTGGACCGCGCGCCCCGCTCCGGCGAGGTCGTGGCCTCGCACCGGGCCGAGGTCGAGCAAGCCGCGGAGGCCCCGGTCCGCTGACGGCACCGAAGGGGCCGGTCACCCACCCGGTGACCGGCCCCTTCGCACGTCCGGGTCCGGTCCCGGAACCGCGGGGGCGGATGCGGCGGATGTGCCGCGCCGGGCGGAACCCGCTGGTCGACGGATGGCTTCCCGCCCCGGCGCGTGCTGTGATGGAGGACGCCCTGGGCCGGGAATCCGCGACCGGAGCAGCGGGTTGCACGGAGTAGGTGATCCGCGAGGTCGCGGGTCGCTCCTGGCAACGTTCGACCTTTCGGAGGAACGAGTAGATGACCCAGGTTCCGAACCTCACGCTCAACACCGGCGCGGAGATCCCGCAGCTCGGGTTCGGCGTCTTCCAGGTGCCGCCGGACGAAGTGATCGAACCGGTGGCCACCGCGATCGAGGCCGGGTACCGCAGCATCGACACCGCGGCCGCCTACGGCAACGAGGAAGGCGTCGGCAAGGCCATCGCCGACTCGGGTGTGCGGCGCGAGGACCTGTTCGTCACCACCAAGCTGTGGAACGACCAGCAGGGCTACGACAGCACGCTGAAGGCGTTCGACGACAGCCTCACCAAGCTCGGCCTGGACTACGTCGACCTGTACCTGATCCACTGGCCCGCAGCCGGGCAGGACAAGTACGTCGACACGTGGCGGGCGTTCGAGAAGCTGCACGGCGAAGGCCGCGCCAAGTCCATCGGCGTGTCGAACTTCCAGATCCCGCACCTGCGTCGCCTGTTCGAGGAGACCGACGTGGTGCCCGCGCTGAACCAGATCGAGCTGCACCCGAACCTGCAGCAGGGCGACCTGCGCGCGTTCCACCGCGAGCACGGCATCCTCACCGAGGCGTGGAGCCCGATCGGCCAGGGCAAGGGCCTGCTGGACGACCCGACGCTGGGTTCGCTGGCCGAGAAGTACGGCAAGAGCCCGGCGCAGATCGTGCTCCGCTGGCACGTGCAGCTGGGCAACGTGGTGATCCCGAAGTCGGCGACGCCGTCGCGCATCCGGGAGAACATCCAGGTGTTCGACTTCGAGCTCGCCGACGACGACCTGGCGGTCATCGCGGGCCTGGACACCGGCACCCGCGTCGGCCCGGACCCGGACGCCTTCGGCGCCTGATCCCGCATCCGGAAGCCCGCTCGGCCACGCGCCGGGCGGGCTTTCGCACGTCCGGGACGCGTCGTGCCCGTCCGCCGGGGTTCCGCGACCCCCGGCAGCAGCCGAGGAGGCTGGTCAGGCCGGGACGGGGCGCAGGACGGTGCTGCCGGAGCGCAGGGACGCGACCTGGCTGCGGGTGGCGATCCACTTCGGCAACCGGCCGACGCGCTGCAGCGGGGTGCTGCGCTGCGCCGAGGTGAACGCGGCGGTGCGCGACACCTTCAGCACCCGGGAGCGCCGCTCCTGCTCGTAGGCGCGCAGCGCGGGCCCGGGTTCCCCCGCCACGTCCGCGAGCCGGTGCGACAGCAGCCAGGCGTCCTCGAGGGTCTGGTTCGCCGCCTGCGCCACGGCGGGCGGCATCGCGTGCACGGCGTCGCCGAGCAGGGTACTGCGCGGACCGCCCCACACCCGCGGGACGACGTGCCGGATGTGCGGGAAGAAGCCGAGGTCGTCCGGTCCGACCTCGGCGAGCAGCGGCCCCACCGGCTCGGGCCAGCCGGTGAACATCCGGCGCAGGTCGCGCAGCGACAGCGCCTCGTCGCCCTGGCGCCACGGCAGGTCGAACCACCAGTGCAGCAGGCCGCCCCCGGCGGGGATGAGGCCGCAGTGCGCGTCGCGGCCGGCGATGTTGACCGTCTGGTGCCCGTGCGCCACCGGCACGTCGCTGCGGGTGAGGCCCTGCCAGCTGGCCCAGCCGGTGTGCCGCGCGGGCCCGCCGCCGAGCAGTTCGCGGCGCACCACGGAGCGCTGGCCGTCGGCGCCGATCACCAGGTCGCCCTCGGCGCTGGTGCCGTCGTCGAAGTCGACGACGACGCGGTCGGCGGTCTCGGTGACGGCGATGCAGCGGCGCCCGAAGTGCAGCACGTGCTCGGGCAGCGCCGCGGCGATCTTGCCGGTGAGCAGCCGGCGCGGGGTTTCGATGGTGGGCGAGCCGAGACGCTCCGTGACGTCGGCCAAGTCCGCCTCCCAGAGCAGCCGCCCCGAGTCGGTGATGGACTTCAGGCTGTGCAGCTGGCGGCCCACGTCCTCCAGGGTGACGCCGAGCTGGCCCAGCGCGGCCGTGCCGTTGCTCCACACCGTGACCGCGGCGCCGCCGTCGCGCAGCGCGTCGGCGTGCTCGAAGACCGCAACGTCGTGACCGCCGTCGATGAGACCTTTGGCCACGGCGAGGCCACCGATCCCGGCTCCGATGACGAGAACGCGCATCGTATCCATCCGTCCTGCGAAGCTGGCTGGCTCGCCGATTTTAGCCAACAGTCCTACAAATCCGAGTTGTCGGTCCTCACATACAGTGATGAACATCTCTCGAACGGAGTAATGCGAGAGGTTAATCCACTGGGCGGCAGGCGGGCCCCGTCACCCCGTCCGCGGGGGAAGTAGGTTGCGGGAGCATGAGTCCTCGCGTCGCACCACCGTTCCGCGCCGACCACGTCGGCAGCCTGCTCCGCCCGCCCCACCTGCTCGCGGCCCGCGACGAGTTCGCGGCCGGCCGCATCGGCTCCGACGAGCTCCGGCGCGTCGAAGACGAGGCCATCACCGACGTGGTCGCCATGCAGGAGGAGATCGGCCTCTCCAGCGCCACCGACGGCGAGTTCCGCCGCGGTTCCTGGCACATGGACTTCCTGTACCAGCTGCGCGGCATCGACCGGGTCGACGACTCGGAGCTGACGGTCAAGTTCCACAACGCCGACGGGGACGTCGAGTTCGCCACCCCGGAGATGCGGATCGGCGAGAAGGTCGGGCTGGAGCACACGATCTTCGAGGACGCGTTCACCTCGCTGGCCGACCGCACCCGCACCGCGACGCCGAAGCTCACCATCCCGTCGCCGGGCATGGTGCAGTACCGCGCGGGCCGGGCCTCGATCGACCCGGAGGTGTACCCGGACCTCGCCGAGTTCCGCGCCGACCTGGCCGCCGCCTACCGCGCCGAGGTACACGCGCTGGCCGGGCTCGGCTGCCACTACCTGCAGCTCGACGACACCAGCCTCGCCTACCTGAACGACCCGCGGCAGCGCGCGAAGCTGCGGGAGCGGGGCGAGGACGCCGAGCACGAGCACGAACGCACCATCGAGATGATCAACGCGTCGATCGGCTCCCGCCCCGAGTCGATGTCGGTGACCACCCACCTGTGCCGCGGCAACTACCGGTCGTCCTGGGTGGCGGAGGGCGGCTACGACTTCGTCGCCGAGGCGCTGTTCAACGAGCTCGACGTGGACGGTTTCTTCCTGGAGTTCGACGACGAGCGCTCCGGCGGCTTCGAACCGCTGCGCTTCGTGCCGAAGGGCAAGCACGTGGTGCTGGGGCTGGTCACGACCAAGAGCGGTGAGCTGGAATCCGCCGACGACCTGAAGCGGCGCATCGACGAGGCGTCCCGGTACATCGACCTGGACCAGCTGTGCCTGTCACCGCAGTGCGGTTTCGCCTCCACCCAGGAGGGCAACGCCCTCGGCCACGACGAGCAGGTCGCCAAGCTGAGCCTGGTCGTGCGCACCGCCCAGGAGGTGTGGGGCTGAGTTCCCCGGGTCGGTCGGTGGCGGGACGCCGGTTCCGCCACCGGCGGCGCCCGCGCGGCGCGGGATCAGGCGGCGGCTTCGAGGAAGCGGCCCGCGACCAGGCCGGGCTCCTCGTTCCCGTCGAACCGGACCCACAGCACTGGGCCGTCGAAGACCTCGGGAAGCCCCGAGGCGGTCTCCACCACCGTGCCGACCTGATCGCGGAACCGGCCGAACGAGGCACGCACCCGGGTGCCAGGCTCCAGCGGACTCGATGACTGCTCCATGGGGGTCGACGTTACGTGCCGTGGCCGCGGAACGGAAAACCGCGTCCGAGTGACGTGCGGCTGAACACCGTGACCTGCGGTATCGACCCCAGGAAAGGCGCCCGGCACGGGCAGAACGATCTTGTTCAGTGATTGACATCACGATAACCGCAGGTAGAAGCGTTGCGAACGGGAAGGGGCGCGGGTGCGCACAATCCGGCGATCAGGGGAATTCGAGCTGGAGATCAAGCGGTCCCGGTTCCTGTGCGCGCTGTCCCGCGCCGACTCCGAGGAGCAGGCGCGGGAGTTCGTCGCGCTGCGCCGGAAGCTGCACCACGACGCCCGGCACCACTGCTCCGCGTACGTGCTGGACGCGGACGGCCGCACCCAGCGCTCCAACGACGACGGCGAACCCGCGGGCACGGCCGGGGTGCCGATGCTGGAAGTGCTGCGGCACAACGAGCTCACCCGGGTGGTGGCGGTCGTGACGCGGTACTTCGGCGGCACGCTGCTCGGCGCGGGCGGGCTGGTGCGGGCGTACGGCGGCGCGGTGTCGGCCGCGCTGGAGCAGGTGGGGCTGGCGGAGCTGCGGCCGATGCGGCTGGTGTCCACCACGGTGGACTACCTGGTGGCGGGCAAGCTGGAGAACGACCTGCGCTCGCACGGATTCTCGGTGTCCGATGTGGACTACTCGGACCGAGTGCGGTTCGTGGTGGAGGTGCCCGCGGACGACGTCGAGGACTTCCGGCACTGGCTCGCCGAGGCCACCGGGGGCGCCGCGGAACCCGTCCTCGGCGAGGTGGTGCACGCCGAGGTCCCCGTTCCGCGCCCGTAGGACCGCCGGTCCGAACGGGTGCCGGTCAGGCCGTCGGCAGGTAGCCGGCGGCCCCCGCCAGCACGCCGACGACGGCGCCCACCACCACCTGCGCCGGGGTGTGGTCGCCCAAGCGCACCCGGGACCAGCCGACGGCCGCCGCCAGCCCCCACAGCAGCAACCACCAGGCCGAGTACACCACCGCAAGCATCGCCACCGCCCCCGCCGCGACCGCCGTGTGCACCGACACCTTCCACCACACCGTGATCAGGCCGATCGCCAGCAGCGCGGCCAGCATCGCCACGTCCAGCGCCACCACCAGCCGCGGCGCCCCGGCCAGCACCAGCACGCCCAGCCCCAGCGAGCTCAACGAGATCAGCAGCACGAACGGGATCAGCCGCCCCTCGCGGTCGCGCACGTGGTGCCCGTCCCACCACCCGGCCCGGGACCCGGCGATGATCCCGGCCATCGGCAGCACGCTGCTGGTCAACGCCACGAACACGCCCCACCCCAGCGCCGGGCCGGGCGCGTGCGTCGCCCGCCAGGCCACCGCGACCGGCAGCAGCAGGACGATCACCGCCGGGGAGCACACCTCGGTGAGCACCCGGGCCACCAGGTCCGCCCGAGGCGCGGGTGCCGGGCCGTCGAGACCGGCGCTCCCGGTCGTGCCGGTGTCGATCTCCGCCATCGCGCCTCCCCGCTCGCCCGCGCCGGGTCCGGCGCACCGCTTCCATGATCACCCACGGGAGTGCCGATGTGGTGGCGGCGCGACGGGTCGCGGCCGTTCCGCGGATGACCGGTCGGGCCGCCGGGGGCGGGGCAGTGTGGTTCGCGCGCGCCCGCGCGGGCGCGCGGCGGTTCGACCGTGCTCTGCGATCGGCGCTGCGTCGCGTGCGCGGGGCGGGTCGCCGTCCCGGCCAGCGTGCTCAGCGGCCGGAGCGCGTGCGCAGCGCGGGTGCGCACGGGGCGGAGGTCGTCGCGCGCACGGGACCCCCGACCACCCGTGGCCTGTGCGCGGGCCGTGACCGGTTCCGTGGGCACGGGTGGAGCGCCCGGCGGGTCCGCGCACGGGACCATCGTCGATGCCGGGCCCGCTGCTCGCTCCTGGACGCCGGCTCCGCCGCCGCTACCGCACCGCCCGCAGCCGGGGCGCGGACGCGAGCGACTCCAGCTTCGCCGCCGAGGCCGAGCCGGGTTCCGCGGTCAGCAGCACCACCCGGTGGTCGTGCCCGGGCACCCGCAGCTCCTGCAGCTCCAGGTCCAGCAGACCCAGCCGCGGGTGTCGGATCCGCTTCGGCACCGCGGCGGCGGTGCCCAGCTCCTGCTCCCGCCAGTGCGCGGCGAACTCCGGGTCGTGCGCGGCGAACTCCCGCACCAGCTCGGCCAGCCGCCGGTCCCCCGGGTACCGGGCGACGGCCTGCCGCAGCTCGGAGGCGACGTGCCGGGTGAACCCGTCCCCGGACGGCTCGCACCGCAGCGGACCGCCCTCCATCGACAACCGGAGGACGTTGCGCTCCGCCGGGGGCAGCGCCGCGAAGTCCACCAGCAGCGCGGCCGCGGCCGGGTTCCAGGCGAGCACGTCGTGCCGCGCGTTGAGCACGTAGGCGGGGACCGGGCCGAGCCGGTCCAGCAGCCGGCGCACCTCGACGGGCACCTCCGCGGCCGGTTCGGGACTCGCCGGGGCGTGCTCGGCGAGCCGCCCGAGGTGGTCCCGCTCGGCGGCGGAAAGCCCCAGCGCGGCCGCCAACGCGTCCAGCACCTGCGGCGACGGGTACGGACCGCGGGCCTGCTCCAGCCGCTCGTAGTAGTTCGCCGACACCCCGGCCAGCGCCGCGACCTCCTCGCGCCGCAAGCCCGGAGTGCGCCGCCGCGGCCCGGCGACCACCCCGGCCGCCGCGGGCGCGCGCGACTCGCGGCGGCTGCGCAGGAACGCGCCCAGGTCTCGTTTGCCCACGGCGCCAGCCTGGCACGGCCCGCGACCCGCATCCACGGACCGGCGGTCCGGGGTTCGGCCGGACGTGCCCGCGAGGCGCCGAGCGGCCGAACGTGGACGGCGACCACCGACGAAGGAGGACCCGTGCCCGTGCCGAACTCACCGGCCGACGTGATCGACCGGTTCACCGCACTGCTGCTCGCCGAGGACATGGCGGGCGCGATCGACCTGCTCGCGCCGGACGTGGTCTTCGAGGCCCCGTTCGCGTGCGGCACCCCCGCCCGCGTCGACGGGCGGGAGGGGATGCGCGAGTACCTGGCGGACTACCCGGACCGCGTGGACATCACCGGGTTCCCCGCCTTCGAGCTGCACGAGACGGCGGACCCGCGGACGGTGATCGCCGAGTTCACCGCGCACGGCCGCACGGTGCGCACCGGCGAGCCGTACGTCATGCCCTACATCGCGGTGCTGACCGTGGTGGACGGGCTGATCGCGCACTACCGGGACTACTGGAGCCCGGTGCTGGCGGCGAAGGCCGCCGGTGAGCTGCCCGCGCTGGTCGCGGCGTTGGAGGGGGCGGAGTGAGCGCGCTGCTGATCGGCGGGACCGGCACCACCGGCCGCCCGCTGTCCCGGCTGCTGCCGGACGCGACCGTCGCCTCCCGGAACCCCGGCCCCGGTCGGGTGCGCTTCGACTGGGCCGAGCCGAGCACGTTCGCGCCCGCGCTGGACGGGGTACGGGCGGTCTACCTGGTGCCGCCGCCGGCCGAGCTGGAGCCGATGCGGTTCGCGGTTCCGTTCTTCGCCGCGGCGCGCGCCGCCGGGGTGCGGCGGGTGGTGCTGCTGGGTTCGCTGATCGTGCTGCCGGACGCGCCGGGCGTGGCCGAGCTGGTGGCGGCGGTGCGGTCGATGCCGGAGCCGGTGGTGCTGCGGCCGTCGGGCTTCATGCAGAACCTGCTCGGCGACCACCCGCTGGCGGTGGGGCTGCGGGAGCGCGGCGAGCTGGTCAGCGCGGCCGGGGACGGCAAGCTCGGCTGGATCGACGCCGCGGACATCGCCGCGGTGGCAGCCCGGGCGCTCACCGATCCCGCGGTGTCCGGCGAGCACCTGCTGACCGGCCCGGAGGCGCTGTCCTACGCGGAGGTCGCCGAGGTGCTCGCCGAGGTCACCGGCCGCCCGGTCCGGCACCGCCCGGTGCGCACGTCCGAGCGTCGCGAGGTGTTCCGCGCGGCCGGGATGCCGGAGCCGTTCGCGACGGCCCTGGCCGCGGTGGACCGGGGCATCCGGAACGGGGAGGAGGACCTGGTGACCGGCGCGGTCGCGGAGCTCACCGGGCGGGCGCCCCGGTCGTTGCGGGAATTCGCCCTCGCGCATTCCGGCACGCTCGTCTGATTCCGGCGGGCGGCCCTGGTCCACCGGGCCCGCCCGCCCGAACAATCCGAATGCATATTCCAAAAAAAGAACTGCCATTGGTGCGAACGGGTGAGTGTCGCGCGGATCCGCCCAATTCGGCGACCGGATTGGTGAGGATCCCGGCTGAATCGAGAACCTGCGCGGGGCAACGGGGTTTTCGGCCACCGCGGAACCGGTCACCCGGTCAGCGGTGACCGCCCCCGTTCACCGGTTCCAGAATGAACGGGGACCGGCGCCCGTCGATGCACCGCGGGTCGGCCGAACCCGGGTTCGGCCGAAAAGGTCATCGCACCTCGCGCCCCGTTGGGAGGAGCGGTCATCACTGATCCACCACAGGCGCGATGGACGGAGTTCAGCCTGCTCGCCCGGCTGCGCCGCGAAACCAGGCAGGCCCTGCTCTCCCTCGGCTCGGAAGTGATCTTCGAGGCGGAGCAGAAGATCCTGCGGCAGGGCGACGACAGCACGCACGTGGTGCTGCTGCTCAGCGGTTCGGCGAAGGTGCTGGCGCTGTCCGAGGTCGGCGGCACGACGCTGCTGGGCATCCGCTTCGGCGGTGACCTGGTCGGGGAGATGGCCGCGTTGGAGCAGCGCACGAGGTCGGCGACGGTCATCGCGGGTTCGCACGCCCGCACCCGGCTGATCAAGTCGGCGGACTTCCGCCGGTTCCTGCACGAGCACTCGGACGCGGCGGTCGCGATGGTGCTCATGGTCAACGCTCGGCTGCGCTGGGCGAACCGCCGCCGGATCGACAACGCGAACCTGTCGGCGACGCAGCGGGTGCCGCGGCTGCTGGTGGAGGCGGTCGACACCTACGGCGAGCAGGACCCCGAGGGCGGCTGGCGCATCGGGCCGCCGCTGACCCACGACGAACTGGCCACGCTGGCGGGAGTGCGGTTGCGGACGGTGCAGAAAGCGCTGCGCGACCTCGCCGAGCGCGGAGTCATCGAACGGCGCTACCGGCGCATCATCGTGACGAATCCCCCCAAGCTCCGAGAAATCGCCGATTATTCCAACTGAACCCGCATTCGTGCGTGTTCTTTTCGGCCATCACGCGGCAGTGTCATCATCAGTGACCGCGGGTGCTCGAATCACCTCGGAAAGAGACCGATCAGGGCAAGGGTGACCTCCTTCCGCGCACCGCATCGTCGAGGGGGCGAAGGGGCGTGCGGAAGCGTCCCGCGGCACACCTCGAAATGCGCCACCGCCAGGACGGGGTCGCGGTGGCAGGCGTTGCCCGAGTCGCATCGGGGTCGGCTCGGGCAACGCACCCCGCGCCGCTTCCGCGCGCCGCTCAGCCGAAGACGTCGGCGACGTAGCGCGCCCGGTCCCGCTCCATCGCGGTCATCCACTCCGCGGCCTGCTCCTCGTCCGCACCGGTGACCTCCGCGTAGATCCGGGCGCAGGTGCGGTGCACCGCGGGCGCCATCCGCTGCCCGTCGCCGCACACGAACACGGTCGCGCCCCGTTCGACCAGCTCGGCGACCTCGGCCCGGTCGGCCCACAGCCGGTCCTGCACGTAGCGGACGCCGCCGTCGGGTTCCGCCGAGTACGCGGGCCGCACGTCGACCACTCCGGCCGCCGCCCACTCGGCCAGCTCGTCCCGGTACAGCTGGTCGGACTCGGGGCCGTGGCAACCGAAGAACAGCAGCGCAGGCGCGGGCCGCACGCCCTGCTCGGCCGCGGCCAGCGCCCGGTCCTGCAGGAAACCGCGGAAGGGGGCGATGCCGCTGCCCGCGCACACCAGCACCAGCGGCACGTCCAGCTCCGGCGGGTGGAACGCCACGTTCGACGGGCGCACGGTGACGGCGACCTTCGACCCGGGCAGCGCCTGCGCGAGGTGGTTCGAGGCGGCGCCCTCGTAGGTGCCCGCGCCGGACCGCGCGGGTTCGTTCAGCACGGCGACGGTCAGCGTGGCGTGTTCCGGGTTCCACCGGGGAGAGCTGGAGATGGAGTACTGCCGCGGCGTCAACGGGCTCAGCAGTGCCAGGAACGCGCCGAAGTCGAGGCGGCAGGCGGGGTAGCGCTCCAGCAGTTCCAGCACGGTGACCCCGGGGCGCAGCACCTGCTCGGCGTGCACCTCCGGGTCGGCGGCCAGCGCGCGCAGCGCCTGCGCGTCGGGCGGGCACACCGTCGCCCCGGCCAGTTCGTCGAGCTGCCTGCGGGTGGCGGGCCTGCCGAGTTCGACGTAGCTGCCGAGCAGTTCCCCGGCGGCGACGTGCGCACCGGTGGGCAGGGAGGTGCCCTCCCCGCGCAGCACCACCTGGTCGTCGTGGGCCAGCTCGAAGCGGCTGAGCGCCCGCGCCACCACGGCCGGCGGATTCACCGGCAGCACCGCCAGGTAGTCCCCGGCGCGGTACCGGACGCCCTCGGGCAGGGCGATCTCCACGTGGTGCTTGGCGCCGACGTCCGGGGAGCTGAGCGGCCGGTTCGCCACGACCGTCCCCCACTGCAGGTCGTTGGCCCGCACGATGGGGTCGCGCACGGCCCCGACGTGCTCCGCGGTGAGCCGCGGGCCGGTGGCCGGTGTCGCGTCGCCGAGCTCGAACTCGGCGGCGACCGGCTCCCAGAACCCGGCGTACCAGTCGTCGAAGTCGCCGAAGAAGTCGCCGCGCGCGTCGGCCCGGCCGCGCGGCAGCAGGCGCTTCGCACCGGTCCGGGCCAGCTGCTCGTCCACTTCGGCAGGCACGGCCTGGTAGGTGCGCGCCCAATCGGTGTTGCCGCAGCCGAACACCGCGTACCGCACCCCGTCCAGCGAGCCGTCGGGCTGCTCCCGCAGCCAGCGCACGAACTCGCGCGCGTTGTCCGGCGGCTGCCCCTCGTAGGAGGCGGTGACGATGACGGCGACGCCGTCCGGCCCGAGGTCGCCCGCCGCGGCGTCGAGCTCGGCGAGTTCGCCGGTGCAGCCGCGGGCGGTGGCGTCGTTCGCGATGCGCTGCGCGAAGGCCTGCGCGGTACCCGAGTTGGAGCCGTAGAACACCCGCACGGGCACGCCGTTCGGTTCGGCCTGCGCCACCTCGGGCGCGGATCGCTCGGCGGGGGCGCCGCCGTGCACGATCCGCCGGTCCCGCCGGTGGACGTGCATGAACAGGCCCTCCGGCTTGATCGTCAGCGTCTGCTTGATCTTGAGCTGGTAGTCGGGGTCGGCGGCGGTGATGTCGAAGCGCTGCAGCAGCATCGCCAGGAACAGCGTCGCCTCCTGCAGCGCGAAGCCGCGGCCGATGCAGGAGCGCTGCCCGTTGCCGAACGGCTTCCACGCGTTCGGCGGCAGCGCCTCGGCCCGTTCGAAGGTGAACCGGTCCGGGTCGAAGGTCTCCGCGTCCGCGCCCCACACCGCCGGGTCCCGGTGCAGCCCGGGCACCACGACGAGCAGCTCGTCGTCCCGGTTCACCTCGTAGCGGCCACCGAGCACGGTCCCGTCGGCGCGCGGCGACACCCCGAACGCGGGCGCGGTCGGCCACAGCCGCAGCGATTCCTTGAGGACCTGGTCGAGGTAGCCGAGCCCGCTCAGGTACTCGAACCGCGGCGCCTCGTCGCCCAGCACCCGGTCCACTTCGGACCGCGCGGTCGCCAGCACCTCGGGGTGCCGCAGCAGTTCGTGCAGCGTGAAGGTGAGCAGTCCGCTGGTGGTCTCGTGCCCGGCGATGAGGAAGGTGACCAGCTGGTGGCGCACGTTCTCGTCCGGGAGCCGCCGCCCGGTCTTCGGGTCGGCCGCGGTGAGCATCGTGTCGAGGATGTCGCTCTCCCCGGCCGGCAGCGGGTTTCGCCTGCGGTCGCCGATGAGCTGGTCGGCGACCTGGTGCATCAGCTCGACGTCCGCCGCGTACTGCTTGCGGGTGCCGCGCATCAGCAGTTCCTGGCCGGGCAGCCGCCGCGGGCGCGCCCCGGCTTCGACGAGCCCGCGCACCATCGATTCGACGAACGGGTTCAGCCGCTCCGCGTAGAAGCTGTTGAAGCGGTGGCTGAACGAGCACAGCGCGATCGTGTCGAGGGTGAGCCGGGTCGTGTCGTCGGCGATGTCGACGCGGTGCTCCGGGCCCTGGCGTTCCCACTTGAGCAGCAGCTGCTCGGCGATGTCGGCCATGCCGTCGAACATGGTGCGCAGCGCGGCGGGGCCGAACGCGGGCATTAGGATGCGGTGCGCGGCCTGCCAGTTCGGTTCCTCGGTCCACGCGGTGAACAGCCCGTCGCCCGCGAAGTCGCGGACGTTGACCAGGGCGGAGCCGAGGGCCTTGTCGAACCGCTCCTCGTCGCACAGCTCGTCGACGAGCTCCTGGGACTGCACGATGATCAGGCTCCGGCCGGGCAGCTGGAGCCGGAAGATCGGGCCGTGCTCGGCGGCCATCTCCACGAAGCGCAGCACGCCCTTGCCGCCGTCGAGTTCGAGCAGGTTGCCCACGAGCGGCTTCGGCTTGGGCTGCGGGATCGGGACGAGTTCCTGGGCGGTGGTCATCGGCATCTCCTGCGGGAGCGGGTGGTTCAGAGCCGGGTGGCGGGACGGGCCCGCAACCCGGCGAGCGCGTTGTCGACCACGGCGGCCGCGTAGGCGTCCGGCGAGTCGGCGGGCCGGTGCCCGAACGTGACGAGCACCGAGGCGGCGCCGTGCGCGGTCGTCCACAGCACGGTGCTGATCGCGGTGGCGTCCCCGGCGAGCACGCCCTGTTCGAGGCAGCCCGCGACGCGCTCGGCGACGAGCCGGTAGGCCGGGTTCACCTCGTCCGGGCAGTCCGCCTTGTCCGCCGGGGTGCCGCTCATGAACAGCGCCCGGTAGTGCACCGGGTCGTCCTGCGCGTAGCGCACGAACGCGAGCATCAGCTCGCGGAGCCCGTCGACGCCGCCCTGCCCGCCGGTGCCGGCGAGGTCGGCGGCGACGCGTTCGAAGCCCTGGGTGGCCAGCGCGCGCAGGATCGCCTGCTTGTCCGCGAAGTACGAGTACAGCGACATGGGCGCGCAACCGAGGCGCCCGGCGAGCTTGCGCATGGTGAGCCCGGGGAAGCCCTCGTCCCGGATGAGCCGCTCGGCGGCGTCGAGGATCTCCTGCCGCAGTTCACCGCGGACCCGCTGGCGAGCGGTCTGGG
Organism: Saccharopolyspora sp. 7B; assembly: GCF_020177435.1. Taxonomy (NCBI): domain Bacteria; kingdom Bacillati; phylum Actinomycetota; class Actinomycetes; order Pseudonocardiales; family Pseudonocardiaceae; genus Saccharopolyspora; species Saccharopolyspora sp. 7B. The sequence continues at coordinate 25,397 of NZ_JAIUKC010000134.1, forward strand.
ACGTCACGTCGCACCTCCCGTGCGCACCGGCCCGGCGACCGGTTTCCGTACATGTACGAACCACTGTACATGTACGGAATGCGGACGCCGCGAGCCTCGGACCACCGGCCCGCCGCGGTCATGGATGCTCACCGCAGGGTGATCCGAGGATGAGCCGTCCGGGGACGACCGGGCGGATCACCGCGCCGCTCGACGACCTGCTCGACCTGGGCCGCACGGCGCGAGGAGCGGACGACGACCCGGAACCGCTGGTCCGAGCCGTCATCGCGCGCGGATGACGACGACCGCGGTCACCGCAGCGGGAACGGCACCCCGCGCTGCTCGGCCGGGCGCGGGCCGAAGATCCGCCGCTGCGATTCGTCGATCGCGAGGTCGTTGATGCTGGCCTCGCGGCGGCGCATCAGCCCGTCCGGCGCGAACTCCCACAGCTCGTTGCCGTACGAGCGCCACCAGCGGCCGTCCGCGTCCCGGCACTCGTACTGGAACCGCACCGCGATGCGGTCCGCGGTGAACGCCCACAGCTCCTTGCGCAGCGCGTAGTCCAGCTCGCGGCGCCACTTCTCCCGCAGGAACTCGACGATCTCCGCCCGGCCGGTGACGAACCGGTCCCGGTTCCGCCACACCGAGTCCTCGGTGTAGGCGAGCGCGACCGCCTCCGGGTCGGTGGTGTTCCACGCGTCCTCTGCGGCCTGCACCTTCTGCGCCGCGGTGTCCGCGCCGAACGGCGGGTACGGGGGACGTCCGGTCATGGTGCTCTCCTCTCGCACGCTGGAGAACGTGCGTTCTCCGCGCTGCTAATCTAGAGAACGCACGTTCTCCACGCCAGGGAGCAGACCGATGGACCAGCGCACCGCCACCACCCGGCTACTCGACGCCGCCGAGGAGCTGTTCTACGCGCGCGGCGTGCAGGCCGTCGGCATGGACGAGATCCGCGCCGCCTCCGGCGTCTCGCTCAAACGGCTCTACCAGTGCTTCCCCTCGAAGGAACAGCTCGTCGTCGGCTACCTGCGGCGCCGCGACGGGCGGTGGCGCGACTCCCTCGCCCGCTCCGTCATCACCCGCGCCCGAGGCGCCGAACAGGTGCTCGCCGTCTTCGACTGGCTGCACGAGTGGTTCTCCGAACCGGGTTTCCACGGCTGCGCGTTCCTGAACTCCTTCGGCGAGCTCGGCGCCACCAGCCCCGCCGTCGCCGCCGTCGTCCGCGAGCACAAGACCGAGGTGCAGCGGTACCTCGCCACGCTCCTCACCGACGCCGGCGAGGCGCGGGCCGGCGCGCTGGCCGAACAGCTCAACGTCCTCGTCGAAGGCGCCATCACCACCGCCGCGATCACCGGCACCCCGGCCCCGGCCCACCACGCCCGAGCAGCGGCCGAAGCCCTCCTCACGCACCGCTGATCCGGAACCCGACCCACCACGACCGATCACTGGGTACGGTCATCGGGCCATGGGACACGACCGCTGGATCCTGAACGAGGAAGACGAGTGGGATCTACCCGCAGAACCGGGTCCTCGATCGTGGTCGTCGCCGGGCGCGGCTACCTGGTGCAGGGCGGGTTGAACACGACGATCGCCGGGCAGGCCCGCCGGGTTCTGGTGGTGTTCTTCGCGGGCACGCTGGTGACCGGCGGGTTCGCCGCCTTCGACCTGGTGATGATCACCGGGACGTCGCCGGACGTGGGCGGCACGTCGGGCGAGTTCACCGCCGGACTCGTCGGCTACCTGCTGCTGCCGCTGGTGCTCGTCGTGCTGTCCGCGGTGCACGTCGCGGTCGGGCGCCGGTGGTTCCGCCCGTCGCCCGCGCTCCTGCGGAAGCACTCGGCTACTGGGCGCCGAGGTCCGGGACGGTGAGGGAACCGTCGGCGGCGAGCGGGAAATCCGGGTTGTGCGCGATCTCCCACGGGCGCCCGTCCGGGTCGGTGAACACGCCCGCGTAGCCGCCGTAGAACGTCTCAGCGGGACGCCTGGTCACCAGAGCGCCGGCCGCCTCGGCGGCCGCGACGATCTCGTCGACCTCGGCCGCGGACCGGGCGTTGTGCGCGAGGCAGACGCCGCCGAACCCGCGATCCACCGGCAGCCCGCAGTCCCGCGCGAGCGCCTCCCGACCCCACAGCACGAACGCGCTGCCGCCGGTCTGGAAGAACACGGTTTCGCTGAGCTCCTGCCCGCGCCACCCGAGCCGCTCGTAGAACGCTTTCGCCCGTCCCAGATCGTCCACCCCGAGCGTGACCAGGCTCACCCGCTGCTCCATCCCCGCAGCATAACGACGTCCCCGACGACTCCGGCCGACTCGGCGTCCGATCAGGATCCGTGCGCACGCGACGCGGTCGGTCTCCCCTCACCGCATCGGGCTCTTGCCCCGGGGCTCACCGCGTCAGGGGCGGGCCTGCTCGGGCACTCCCGGGTGTCGATGACCCAGGACGTCTACATGGCTCGGAAGACGGTCAGCCGGGACGCGGCGACGGCGCTCGAAGCAGCCTTCGCTAAAGAGTCAAACTGGTTTCGTGTGGGTTCTGTGTGGATGCGATCTTGATCCGGGAACCGAACGACGCTCTGACCAGGCGGGATGGTGGGGCGCCTGGGGATCGAACCCAGAACCCACGGTTCTCGCGTCCGCGATCATCAACGTTTGCCGTCACCTGACGACATGACCGTCCATCTGCATGGACGCCGACACCGAGCACACGGTCACCTGTCGTCGTATGACGTCGCTGGCGATCGATGGTTGGCACTTTCTTGGCAACCTCCGAGACTTGATCTACGACGTCTTGCCCGTCCTCGAGAGCCAACAAGCAGGAGGCAACCACTCCATACGGCTTGCTTGCTGTTGATCTAGTAACGGATATGATCGTTACATGGACGTGGCGGTACTGTCAGATGTTGATCTAACGCAGCAGATCGGGTATCTCAGGCATGAGCAGTTGCGGCGCGCAGGCAAGACCCATGCCTGCGCGCGGTGCGGCACAGCGTTCTGTGCCCGTGCTGGAGCTCGCTACTGCTCTGGGCGTTGCCGCGTGGCTGCGTGCCGGGCGCGCCAATTGGACAAAAGCCGCTTGAGGGGTGCGAAATGATCGCCGACGCCGAAACGACGGCGCCAATATCTGTCCGAGTTACAGGTAGGACACGAGCGGCCAGCCCGCTGCGCTACCCAGGCGGCAAGGCCGCATTGGCAGGGTTCTTCGGTGACATTATCGGAAGGCTTGAGACCCCACCCACAACCTATGTCGAGCCTTACGCAGGCGGAGTGGGCGCCGGGATCGCCCTGCTTAAACAGGATCGAGTTCAGAACCTGGTCATCAATGACATAGATCCCGCAGTCTATTGTTTCTGGAAGTCCGCAGTCCAGAACGCTGACCAGTTCGCCACGCTGGTCCAGGATACGCCCTTGGACGTAGAGGAATGGCGCCGCCAGAAAGCGATCTACCGAGCCGCCGATGAAACCAACTCCCTCGCACTTGGGTTTGCATTTTTTTACCTCAATAGAACTAATAGATCAGGAATTCTTAATGCTGGCCCCATCGGGGGAGTAAAACAGCTAGGAAACTACAAAATCGACGCCCGATTCAACCGTGACCAACTCGCCGATAGAATCGCCTCGATAGGCAACCTCAGGTATCGCATCAAAGTGCAGAACGTGGACGGAATATCCGTCGCCCAGAAGTACATTTCCGACGACTCTGCTTTTGTTTATATTGACCCCCCATACGTTGACATGGGCGGAAGCCTATACCTTAACTCTTTCACTCATCGCGATCATGCAGATCTGGCTACCGCACTGGGGAATCAGCCAGATGGAAACTGGGTAGTTACTTACGATCCATCAGATTTTATTCGGAATCTTTATAGTCAATATGATACACGTGATTATCAACTCAGTTACAGTGCACATCGGACAGGCAAGGCGAGCGAGCTAATGATTACTTCGCGGCGCGTCGCAAAGCTGCTCGCCTCGGCTGAAGACGAGCAGCTGCGCGAAAAACCCTCGGAACTATGAATTATTGACCTACGATCACGATCAAAATAGGCTTGAGGCGATCCCACGCCTCATGCACCTGAGCCCCAGCTACGATCAAGTCAGGTTCATGATTGCTCGCGTTAAGCGACATAGTAGTAGCCGCGAATTGAGAGGCATCCATCCTTCCTTTTCGCTTAAGATCGTTTACGCTGTTGACGAGCGCGGTCATCCGCTGGTTGGATTGAAATTCTTTCGCAAGCTCGTTGACGCAATGGCCGATCTGGCTTCCTGCCAGTAAGTCCTGCCTACCCTGAGCTGCAAAGTATTCCTTAATAGAACACTCCAAGATCGTACGCAGCAGATCATATGCAGCATTAGGAAATCCCTGAACATTGAGTTGTTTTAGCTCTTCGAACCGTCGTCGCATCCCCGCAGAGGATCCCTTGTATTCAAACCCATCCATATCCAGCCGCGCTCGCGTATCACGACGGTTCGACCCACGGGAGCTAGGGCCAGAGGGGTCTTCAGCAGTCGTATCGACCGGCTTAGATGCTGCGTCGGCAGGGTCTGGCGCTCCGTTGGTAGACGTAGTCGATTCGCTGCCCTCATCCACAGCGCGAGAATGCATATCTGTTCCAGAATTAGATGTGGAACCCCCGCGAAACCCGCCAGAACCTCCCGCACGAGCATGCTGCTCACTATCGTTACCTTCGGGATCCGCTACGTCCACATCCCCATGAGGGCCGTCCTCAACGATACTTCGCAAAATCTCGACAAAATCGTCGTGCTCGTCTTTTTTGGCCATCAATTCAGGGGAACGCGTATTAAGTTTTTTGTCCTTGAACTGCTTCATTAGGTAGATCAGACCACGGCGTAATCCTTTACTGACCCGACGGGGCCGTAGCAGCCCGTCCTTCCCGAAAGAGATTCCGAGTGCTTGTTGGATTTTCGGTCTCTCGTAAGCATATTCAAAGGAAGTCATCTTCAGCTTACTCGATTTTACCCACTGCTCAAGCTCAGCGTCGTCGTAGTGCAGGCTACGGATGAGCTCACGCATCTCTCCCATGCGGATGAAATCCAAGATCTTTGGCTCGCTTGGATAGAGAGCACGGAGATCATCGACAGTCGTGGTTGGAGAGAGTTGTGCGTGATAGAAAACGGCTTGCTGCTCCCGCATCCACCCCTTCTTGGGGCTCCGAGTGTGGAGCCGTGCCAACAATGGTTGGGCGGCTTCCCGAGATGGCGCGAACATAACTCGGATCTGTGTCGGGATATCAGACTCCGGGTAGCGACTGAGTAGCCGTTGCATCCGAGGCGCTGCCTTGCCAAGCAGCAAGGGGTCGCGAGTTGCCTTCAGCGCAGTAACCCGTCGGTTGCCCTCCAGTACGACACATCGACCACTTTCGACAGTGACTACTGGTATCTCGTTATCGATATAGCCGTCGCGGAGGATGTCCCGGGCCAGATCCAGCAGGTCGCCTTCCTCAACAAGGTAATTGGCGATCGACGAATCGGTAAGCTGACCACCAGGTATTCGGACATTATGAATGTCGAGGTCTAGCTCGTCCAGACCGCGCTCCTCGATCGGCCATCCGGGCATGAACTCTCCTATACAACTCAGCGGATTCATCAGTAATCAGCATGATCTTACCTGTCAGCGGCGTCCTCTCGCACGCATTATGTAGGATCAGCAGCGATGCTGGTAGCTGGGCTGTCAGTTGCGTGCATCGCCCGCGGAGAGCACGCGGTCACCTGATTGTCCTCACCGCATGGACGGACCGCCTCCGCATGAGCGGAAAGCAGCCTCCGCCGAACTGCGGCTTTAGAGTTCATTTCAAGGTACGTCATACTGGCGGCGTTAGCGCGCTTGGAGGATCTTCGCCAGTGACCACAGCCAGGCAACCCACTACGCCCCGCGAGTTGAGGCCACCCGCAGGAAGTGGCTAGCCGGCCCCCTTACAGCGTGCCCAGCACTGCCCTATTGAACCTGTCTAAAGCGGCTACCCGACTGGCGGATTCGGAAGCCAGTACGGTGCGTGCTGTTGTCAGCGTTGCCGTCCACATCTCATCGCTGCGGCCCCTGCGTGGTTCCTGGCCGCCTGCCTTCCTTCTGCGCCCCGGACGCCGGGGGTCGACGGGACCGGCGCCAGCCGCACGCCCGGGGGGCCCCCCCGGGGGGGGGGGGGGGCGGCCCCCGCGGGGGGGGGGGCGCCCCGCGGGGGGCGGGGGGGGTAAAAAAAAAAAAGAAAAAAAGCCTGC